>JAEXTB010000079.1 GCA_023453725.1 Bacillota bacterium
CTCTGGCATGGCCTGCGGAACACATATTTACCCAACCCTGCCTTATACTTATCCGAATCCTTTACGACCCATGCGCCGTTTACAAGCACATCCCGTGCGCGACCGTGCACGCGGAAGCCTTCGTACGGGGAGTTGTCGCAGTTATGCGCAAGGGTCTTGTAAGAGATGACTTCCTCATGCCGGGGGTCCCAGATTACAACGTCCGCATCCGCCCCTTCGGCAACTACGCCCTTGCCGGGGTACATGCCAAAGAGCTTTGCCGCGTTCGCGGAAAGCTGTGCCGCCATCTGCTCAAGCGTCAGTTTACCCGAAAGTACGCCATATGTATAATACAGCGCCGCCCTGTTCTGCACGCCCGCCCCGCCGTTGGGAATTTTGGTGAAATCGTCCTTCCCCAAAGCTTTTTGTTCCATGGTGAAGGAGCAATGATCGGTGCCGACGGTATCGATATCGTTTTCGGCAAGCCCTTCCCACAGCTTTTGTTGATCTTCAACCGAGCGCAGCGGCGGGCTCATGACATATTTCGCGGCATCCGGCTCATTGTAACGGGAACTGTCCAGCACAAGATATTGCGGACAGGTTTCCAAATAGACCTCCTGCCCCCTCTCTCGCGCGTGGCGCGCTTCCAATAAACCCTCGCTTGTAGACAGATGTACCACATACGCCTTTGTATTTGCCATTTGCGCAATGCGCAAATACCTGCTGATGGCTTCCGCTTCCACCTCTGCCGGCCTTGAAAGCGGATGCGCGGCGGGGCCCAGGTTGCCCAGCGCCTTTTGCTCGGCAATCTTGGCGTTGAGTATATGGTAGTTTTCACAATGCATGCTGATGAGGGCGCCAATGTCCCTCCCGCGCTGCATGGCAAGGTAAATCTCCCCGTCGTTCACACGAAGAGCGGGATAGACCATATACATTTTATAGGACGTGACGCCGGCCTTTGTCATATCGTCCATTTCGCGAGAAATCTGCTCGTTCCATTCCGCAAGCGCCATGTGAAAGCCATAGTTGCAGGAACTGCCCGCCGCCTTTTTATGCCATTCGTCAAGCGCCGCCTGCAGCGTTCCACCCCGGACGGGCGTAGCAAAATCAAGGATTGTCGTAGTGCCGCCCAAGACCGCGGCCCTGGTTCCGGTCACAAAATTATCCGCAGTTATGGTAATTCCCAAATCGAGATCAAAATGCGTATGCGGGTCTACAAATCCCGGGAGCACGTAGCAGCCGGATGCGTCAACGACTTGCGCACCCTCTTGTTCAAGATGCTTGCCTATTGAAAGAATGCGGCCGTCCTCAATCAGGAGATCCGCTTCCTTCCTTCCATCCGCATTGATGATGAGTCCATTTTTAATGATGCAGCGCAATTAGGACACCCCTTTTCTGAATAAAATAAAAAGAGCGCTCCTTCGCAACAAAAAAACGCAGCTTGCGCCGTTGCGATTGAGCCCTCATAGCGGGACACTGGCTGCCCCGTAGAAACGTTTGCGCCATCAATGGCAAACCTATACGAGAGGCTGGAAAACAAAAAATTTTAGCCGTACATTGCAAACATCTGGTGCAGGAACATTCCCTGTATGGTATGAGTATAACAGTTTATAAAGGGGTTTTCAACAGACGCACATGGATTTTTGTGCAGAAAAAGCGAAAGATCGCTCCGTTTATTGCCGTATCTGCGTCTTTGTCTCGCCGATTTGCCCCTTGAACAAACCGGAAAGCATGCTATACTACAACAAAAAGCAGGTGAACCATGCATTTACGAAAATTGCAGTCTACCATTGCGCAGGCGATTGAGGGAAAGGCAACATTCGTTATTAAAAATGCGCGTGTTGTCAATGTGTTCACGCTTGAAATCATACACGGGGATATTGCGCTTGCAGGCGAACGTATTTTGGGCGTGGGCGGAAGCTACACGGCAGACCAGGAATACGACGCGGCGGGCGCTTTTGTTTGTCCAGGCTTTATCGATTCACATGTCCACATTGAAAGCTCCATGTCAACGCCGGTGAGTTTTGCGCGCACGGTGCTGCCGCACGGCACCACCACCGTTATTGCGGATCCCCATGAAATCGCAAATGTTGCGGGCGGCGCGGGGCTTACCTATATGCTCGAACAGTTTGAAAACCTTCCGCTTTCCATATACATGATGCTGCCATCCTGTGTTCCGTGCCTGCCGTTTGAGCACAACGGGGCCGTTCTTTCCGCAAAGGAACTTGCGCCTTTTCTTTCCCACCCGCGCGTACTTGGCCTTGGCGAAGTGATGGATTATCCCTCGGTGGCCGCCGGGGATATGGGGATGCTAGAGAAACTCGCTTTATTTGCCAACAGGCCCATAGACGGCCACGCCCCGCTTGTCACAGGGCGCGCGCTTGCCGCCTACCGCATCGCAGGGCCAAGTAGCGATCATGAATGCTCCAACTATGACGAGATGCTCGAGAAACTTCGTACCGGTATGCATATCCAGCTTCGCATGGGGTCCGCGGCACATGGTATTGAGACAATACTCCGCCGCATCGCGTATGAAGAGCTGGCCACAGATAATATGTCATTCTGCACGGACGATAAGCATCTGGAGGATATCCGCCGGGACGGGCACATCAACTATATCCTGCGCCGCGCCGTTGCGTGCGGCATCAACCCGCTTACGGCGGTGCGCATGGCGACATGGAACGCGGCACGCCATTATGGATTAAACGATATCGGCGCCATTGCGCCCGGTTACCGCGCAGACCTTGTGCTGCTCCCAGATCTTGAAAGCTTCCGCCCGCTGGCTGTACTGACAAACGGAGTCCTCTATAAGGATGCGCCCCTGCCTATTCCTGCGCCCCCCAATGAAGTGCTTAACAGCGTGCATCTCAAACCAAGGGCCGTTGATGCGCTTACGCTTCAGGTCACTGGGGATATGCCCGTGATTGAGCTTATTCCAGGGCAGCTTGTCACCAAACTCAGCATTCGTGAGGTACCGCATCAGGATGGTCTCTTCCAGAGCGGATGGGGTCTGAATAAACTTGCAGTATTGGAACGCCACCATGCGACAGGCAGCATCGGCCTTGGCATATTAAGCGGGCTAGGAGTTGTCAACGGCGCATTGGCCTCCACAGTGGCGCACGATTCCCACAACCTGATTGTAGCGGGCGACAATGACGCGGATATGCACGTTGCAATTGACGCACTCGAGAAGAGCGGCGGAGGCTATGCAGTGGTCCGCGGAGGCAAGGTGCGCGCACTTCTCCCGCTGCCCATTGCAGGCCTTATGACGGAAGCGCCGCTTGAAGAGCTGCTTGACGCACAGCGCAGGCTTTTGCATGAAGCGGCGCTTTTGGGTGTACAAAGCGCATCCGACCCGTTTATTACACTGTCCTTTTTAGCGCTCCCTGTCATCCCGGAGGGACGGCTTACGGATATGGGCGTATTTCAGGTATCCGCGCAGCGGTTTCTAAATGCGGGTAACGGCTTGCATGAATAAACAGAAATTGCATCAACCATAACAAAAAATTGCATGCAAACTACAAAAAGTATGGTATACTCATACGTAACCCTCCATCTCGCCGACCCTATGGGCCGGCGATGATTTTATACATCGCGGGACAATCGCGTGATTTTATGGCAATGCGGCCTGAAACGGATACCCATTTTCGAATGCAGCCCATTCCATAACTTCCTGCAAAGATGTGGCAGACGAGGAACCTTAAGAAACGCAACGCTGCGCCCCGCAGCGCGCGAAATAAAATTACCAGGAGTATTGCATGCGTTACACCGATTTATCCGTTGAGCAGCTGCAGGCAGAGTATAAACAGGCGCAGTCCGCTTTTGAGGCCGCAAAGGCAAAGGGACTCAAGCTTGATATTTCACGCGGGAAACCGGGAAGCGACCAGCTTGACCTTTCTCTTGAACTGTTAACCAACCTCGTCACGCCGCAAGATTGCATCGAAAACGGGCTTGATGTACGCAATTACGGCCTGTTGGACGGTCTCCCCTCCTGCAAACGCCTGTTTGCCGAGCTTTTGGGCGTAAAAGAAGATCAGGTTTTTATCGGCGGAAACGCAAGCCTTCAGCTGATGTACGATACTATCGCAAAAGCGTATACGCATGGCCTTTTGCACAGTGAAAAGCCGTGGAGCCAGCTGGAGAAGGTTAAATTCCTCTGCCCTGTGCCCGGCTATGACCGGCATTTTGGCGTATCCGAAAGCTTTCAAATGGAGATGATCTCCATCCCCATGACGCCGGAAGGGCCGGATATGGACGCCGTGGAGCAGGCCGTAAAAGACCCTGCCGTCAAAGGCATGTGGTGCGTACCCAAGTACTCTAACCCCGAAGGCATCATTTATTCGGACGCGGTGATTGCCCGCATTGCCACTTTAAAGCCCGCAGCGCCGGACTTTATCATTATGTGGGATAACGCATACTGCGTGCACGAATTTGACGGCCCGTTTGTTCCTTTTGCGGAAATTCTCTCCCTATGCGAGCAGGCAGGCAACCCGGATATGGTATTTGAATTTGCCTCTACCTCCAAGATTACGCTGCCTGGCGCAGGCGTTGCCTGCATGGCCTCCAGCAAGGCAAATTTGGACCATATCAAAAAGATCGCCACATTCCAGACGATCGGTTTTGATAAGGTCAACCAGCTGCGCCATGTCAAGTTCCTTAAAAACAAAGCGAACGTGCTTGAACTGATGAAAAAGCACGCCGCCATTATGAAGCCGAAGTTTGGGGCTGTACTGGATGCTTTGGAACGCGAGATTGCGCCCCTTGGCATTGCAAGCTGGAACAGGCCCGTTGGCGGATACTTTATCAGCCTTGATTCCATGACCGGCTGCGCGAGGCGCACCCTTGCACTTTGCAAGGAAGCGGGCGTGGTCATGACAAGCGCCGGCGCAACGCATCCTTATGGAAAAGACCCCAAGGACAGCAACATCCGCATTGCGCCCACCCTGCCGCCGGTATCCGAACTTGTGCCTGCGATTGACGTCTTCTGCATCTGCCTCAGGCTTGCAACACTGGAACTGCTGATGGCCCAAAAAGCTTCCTGACCCCCCGGACTATTGTCAAAAGGCGCGGTAATACCGCGCCTTTTGTTCACAACTTTTTTATTCCAGACTCATTACATATTTATTCAGCGTATCCACATGCATGGGGTAGAGCAAGCCCGGCTCTTGAAGCATCTTTTTCAATTTACTTATGGGTACCCATTGAAAATTCTTTGCCTCGTCGGACCAGGGCAAAAGCTCCCCTTCCACATGGCAGAGAAACACAAGCACCATAATCGGGTACTCCCCCATCACAA
>JAEXTB010000058.1 GCA_023453725.1 Bacillota bacterium
GAGCAGGAGAGAATGCTATGCCAAATCGAAACCTACTTGCCTTTGACCTTGGCGCAAGCAACGGACGGGCCATATTGGGCCGCTTTGACGGAAAGCGCATCACATTGGAAGAATTGCACCGGTTTGAAAACAACTTTATCCATCTCAACGGTGTGCTGTACTGGAACGTACTGGACTTTTACCAGCAGATGAAGGCGGGTTTCCATGCGTTTTCACAGTTAAAGGAAGGCGACCTCCACGCGTTTGGCGTGGATACCTGGGGCGTAGACTACGGCCTGCTGGACAAAAACGGCGCGCTGCTGGGAAACCCCCGCTGCTACCGGCAGGCGCTTGATTCCGATATGGAAGCTGCCTATACGGTGGTGCCCAAGCAAACGTTGTTTGCCCGCACCGGCCTTGCGAGCATGAACTTCAACACCGTCTACCAGCTCTACCGCCGCAAGCGCGAAGGTGACGCGGCGCTTGATGCGGCATCCTGCATGCTGCTGATGCCCGATCTTTTGGGCTATTTCTTCACCGGCGAGCGCGGCAGCGAATATACAAACGTCACCACCTCCATGCTGTATAACCCCGCAAAGAAGGATTGGGATTTTGAGACCATCCGCGCTTTGGGCCTGCCCGAGCGCATATTCACGCACATTGACCGTGCTGGCACGCTGCGCGGCAAGCTTCTGCCCGATGTCGCTTCTGAGCTTTCCCTCAACCAGGCCGCGTTTGCCGCAGTCGGTACGCACGATACGGCGTCGGCTGTCGCCGCCATTCCCGGCGAAGGCGATTTTGCCTTCTGCTCTTCGGGCACCTGGTCCCTGTTTGGTGTGGAGACAGACGCGCCCATATTGACGGATGAGGTCTATCGTTCCAAATTCTCCAACGAAGGCACGGTGCAGGGCGGCTTTCGGCCGTTAAAGAACATCATGGGCCTCTGGATCATTCAGGAATGCAGGCGCGACTGGATCAAAGAAGGCAAAAAGCTCAGTTGGGACGATATTGTTGACGCCGCCCGTGCTGCTACCCCCTTCCGCTCCATCATCGACCCGGATTATCAGGAATTTTTCGGCTCCGGCTCCATGGTCAAGCGCATTCAGGCGTACTGTAAAAAGACAGGCCAACCCATCCCCGAGACCACCGGCGAGATTGCCCGCTGCGTGTATGAGAGCCTCGCCCTCAAATACCGCTGGGCGCTGGGCGTGCTCGAAACCCTCAAAGGCAGAAAGCTTTCTGCGCTCAACCTGGTGGGCGGCGGCATCCAGAATAAGCTGCTCAACCAGATGACGGCCGATTCCATTGACCGCCCGGTATTCACCGGCCCCACCGAGGGCGCGTGCATCGGCAACCTGTTGATGCAGGCTGTCGCTCTGGGCGAACTAAGTGGCATTGACGACGTACGTACCGTCGTGCGGGATTCCATTCAAGTAGAAGACTATACCCCCCACCATACCGATGCGTGGGAAGAAGCCTATGCGCGGATGATGAAGCTGATGGAAGCGAGCGCGGACGCGTGAGCACCATCCCGCTGCCGGATAACCTTATGATCGCAACAGAACGGCTCATAATAAGGCCTATTTGCGGCGACGATGCCTCCGGCTTTTTTGCCTTGCGGCAGGACCCCGCGGTGACGGCCATGATGGGGTTTTCCCCATATGTGCGCATGGAGGAAGCGGAGCGCTATGTTACAACCCGCATGCAGATGATGAAAGACGGCGACTGCCTGTTTTGGGCGGTCACATTGAAGGGAAGCGGTGCATTCATCGGCAGTGTCTGCCTGTGGAATTTCCGTTTGGAAACGGGCTCTGCTGAAATCGGGTATGAACTGCTGCCCGCGTTTCACGGGAAGGGCTATGCAAGCGAAGCCATACGCGCGGTGACAGCTTATGCGTTTTCCACACTCGGCTTTTCCTGTGTGGACGCGCTGGTAGACCCGAACAATGCGCCGTCACAGCGCGTGCTATTGCACAACGGGTTCTCCTGCTTCGGTTCCACAAAACGCTCCGGGGACGCGCCGGAGCTGATTCGATACGCGCTAACCCCAGGAAATTAACAGATTGCTGAAATACGCCCGGAGCCGCATGGCCGCCGGGCGTTTTTTGAACGCGTCCCCGAACAGTCTGATCTCCCATTAGCCCTAAAAATTGCAGGCATCTGATATTTGAGATCATCTTCTTTCCAGTTATTTCATAAGATAAACAATGGAAAGAATGCCTTTGCGCAGAAAAGAGTGATCCGATTTGTTTGAATATACCGTGCAGCCCGGCGATACGGTTTATTCCATTTCGCGCCAGTTTGGCATCACAACGGCCGCCCTGCTTTCCGCCAACCCGGAAATCACCAATATTGACAGCATTGTGGTGGGGCAGACGCTGCGCATTCCCGGCTCACGGACATCCCGCCCCACGATTGAGGTGAACGGCTATGCATATACCACCGTGGAAGAGCAGACCCTCCGCGAAGTATTGCCCTACCTGACATACCTTAGCATTATCGGCTTTGAAACCAACGCGGATGGCTCCATCATCTACGTGGATGACACCGCGCTTATCCATACGGCACTGACTTACCAGGTAGCTCCGCTGATGGTTGTTTCCAACCGGGATGAATTCGGCAACTATGTTGGCGAACTCGGGCACATTCTACTGTCTGATGTGCGCCTCCAGCAGACGCTGATCTACAATATCATTGCCCATTTGCAGGACGGCAACTATTACGGGGTAAATATCGATTTTTCGGAACTTTATGTGGAGGACTATTTTCGGTATGCCTCCTTTTTGCAGTCCCTTACTTCACAGCTGCATCCATTGGGCTATATCGTCATTGTCGCGCCCAGGGTCAATATTCTGCTTGAGCAGCAAGAGCAGCTTGAACGTATTAACCAGTCCTATTCGTATAACAGCCTGATGGACCGCCTGATTATCCGTACCACCATCTGGACGTGTACCTATGACCAAAGCCGCAGCATTTCCCTGATTGACGAGCTGCAGCGGGCCGTAGATTTTGCGACAGGGCTCATTTCCAGCAATAAAGTCCTGCTTACGGTGCCAAACTGCTGCTATGACTGGCAGATCGTCGGCGAGCAGGTGTCCCTTACCCGTACGCTCTCCCCGGCGCAGGCGGACGCACTGCTGATTGAAACCGGCGCAAAAGTGCGCATTGACCCGCAGACCCAGTCCTCTTACTTTTTTTATTATGGGCAGGACAACGTGCTCCATCAGGTTTGGTGCGAAAACGAAACC
>JAEXTB010000126.1 GCA_023453725.1 Bacillota bacterium
CATCCACATTGCGGAAACCGCGCACCGGCGGTTCAGCAGTGCCGTAAGGGGGCTGTTCCTCTTGAACAACAGGCGCATTCGGATTATGGGGCCTTACGTATTCCTCCTCCTCAGGGAGCTCGTCCACCGAGTTGATATCGAAGGAAGGCTTGGGCCAGCGCGGGGAACGCACAAAGCCCCAACTGGGGCGCTCGGTCTCCGGGTTTTCTGCCTGTGTATCTTCGGGATGTTCCTGGGTATACGCTACAGGCTCCGCCTGAAGCTGTGTCCCGCATACCGTGCAGGTTGTCGCCTGCGGGTCGTTGTATGCGCCGCAATGATTGCAAACCATGGGTTACTCCTCCTATCCCGCCGCGCAAAATACGCGGTAATAGTGCGCATGGCTGTGCTTTAACAAAATCCATTATAGCGGATGCGCCTTTGTAGTGCAAAGAGAAAATGCCTAAAGTAGGCTATATACTCGTATATTTACAATTCCACAACAGAATCCGGCATGCCGTTTGTAAAAAAGGCGTTTACCTGCTCTGCAGCCGTCGTCGCCATGCGGATGGAAGCCTCCCGGGTCAGCGCTGCGGCATGGGGGGAAGCAGCACGTTCGGTAGCCTGCGCAGCGGATTGTCTTCCGCGGGCGGTTCCTCTCTAAACACGTCAATGCCCGCCGCGGCCAGCGTGCCGTCCTCGAGCGCAGCGGCAAGGTCAGGTTCCACCACAATATCCCCGCGCGAACAGTTGACAAATATCATACCCCGCTTGGCCATACGCAATAAAGACGCCTTGACCATGCCGCGGGTTGCATCGTTGCTGGGGCAGCACAGACATACAAAGTCGGATTTTTGAAAAACTTCCTCTATGCTCCGCGTGGCCTCGTAGGCGGGGTACTCGCGCTGATTGATATGCGGGCTATAGGCGATAACATGCATTTTAAAACCGTTGTGCAAGATATCCGCAACCAGCTTTCCGATGCGGCCCAACCCGATGATGCCCACCGTCTTGCCATAGAGCTCTACGGGGAGGTCAAGCAGCCGCATGTCCCAGCCACCGGTGCGCACAGCTTTGTCGTACTGGGGCATGTACTTTGCAAGCGCTACAAGCATTGCTACCGTGTGCTCGGCCACAGAAACGCTGTTTGCGTTGGGGGTCCAGGTCAATACAATGCCGCGCTGCTTTAGTGCCTTCAGCGGCACGTTGTCCAACCCCACCCCCAGGCGCGCAACCATCCTGAGATTGGGGGCACTTTCGAGCGCTTCTTTCGTCAGCCGGACATTCGTACGTAGGATCAGCGCGTCAGCCTGCGGCAGCAGCGGCTCAAATGCTTGCTGGCCGGGCATTTCCGGCAAGAGAATATTGTAGCGTCCCTCAAGCAGTTCCATTGCTTTGGGGTGGATCTGTTGGGAAATCAAAAGCGTTTTCACGGGCACCACACCTTTCCCGGCATGTTTACTTGTACTGATGGAAGCAACTGCTTTCATTTGTGTAATCATAAATCCATTTCAGGCTTCCTGCAAGCGCTTCTCCCGGCTTAGGGCAGGCAAGTTCAAAGCAAATCTGATAGCAGTGACGTCAATTGCCTGATTTCCGGTCATTCTTGGGGAAAAAGCACTTGCATCCCCAACAAGAGCGTGGTATAATTTCGTTTGTTCGGGCAAAAGCATTTTGCAGAGCAACCAATAAGCAACGGCACGACAGGGGGTGAATCATTTGGCAAACATCAAATCCGCCAAGAAACGGGTCGGCATTACTGCGAAGGAGAACCTGCGCAACCGTATGGTGACTTCCGCGGTCAAGACCTCCATCAAGAGGTATGATCAGGCGTTGGCAGCAGGGGATGCGGCAGCCGCTGAAGCAGCGTTTTTAAAGGCTGTGAGCACCGTGGATAAAGCGGCAGGCAAAGGCGTCATCCATAGGAATGCCGCCAACCGTAAGAAGGCACAGCTCGCCCTCAAGCGCGCCGCTGCCAATTGACCGCCCGATTTGATACACGTAAAGAACAAGCCCGTTTATGCAGGCTTGTTTTTTTATTCCTCAATTCTTTATTAACTGCGCCGCATGATTCTTTATGCAATCAAAGCTTTCCTGGCTGATGACATGCTCTATCCTGCACGCGTCCGCACGGGCGATGCTTTCCTCCACGCCAAGGGCCATCAGGTAAGTGGAAAGCACCCTGTGCCGGTTGTAGACGCGCTCGGCAATGGCGCGTCCCTCATCGGTCAGCGTAATATGCCCCGCACTGTCCATGAGGATATATCCGTTTTCGCGCAGGCGTTTCATGGCGTAGCTGATGCTGGGTTTTTTAAAATGCAGCTCATTGACGATATCAATGGACCTTACCTGTCCCTTCTGCTGGGAAAGCTTCAGTATGGATTCCAGGTAATTCTCTGCGGATTCCTGAATTTTCAAAGAAAAAGGCCTCCAATCCATAGGGTTTTCTATTGGTACTTATCATAACATGCATTGTTGCGTATATCAAATCCAATAGCCAAAATCATACAGACGCTTTACAAAGC
>JAEXTB010000142.1 GCA_023453725.1 Bacillota bacterium
TTGCCGTGCAGGAAGACCCGCAGAGCGACCGCATGGCCTATTACTTGGGCCGCGAATATTTCTTCAAAGGGCAGTGGCAGGACTGTATCAATACGCTTATCGCTTACCTCAAGCTTTCGTCGGCCACTTGGCCGGATGAACGGTGCGCTGCCATGCGGCTGCTCGCAAGATGCTATAGCCAGCAGCGGGATACGGCAAACGCCGAACTCTGGTTTTACCGTGCCGTTGCAGAGCAGCCTTTCATGCGTGAGCCCTATGTGGAATGTGCCCAGCACGCATACAGCGCAGGCAACTGGCCGATGACCTACTGCATGTGCGAAACGGCGCTTCGAATTGCCGAGCGCTCCACCACCTATGTGAACACCGGCTATGCATGGGACCATACCCCGCATGACCTGTGCGCCATCGCCTGTTATCGCCTGGGGATGTACGAAAAAGCGCGGCATCATGCGGAGCAGGCCCTGCTCATTACGCCGGAAGACCCCCGTCTGAAAAACAACCTGATGCTGATAAAGCGCAAAATCAATATGGGATAACACCCGAGATCATAACGAACGGCTGCATAATGCAGCCGTTCGGCAAAGGTCTATCCAATTTTTAGATGCGCCTGAGTAATTTTATCCAGCAAGGCTTTGACACGCCCATAAATGCTCTCATACGCATTGGCAAGCACAGGCCCCAGACCAATTCCGGGGCTGATATCAGAAGCCTCCACGCCAATCAGGCAACCGCCCGAATGCGGCTCTTCAAACACCAGCTGCCAAGCGTCCGGCTCATGCAAAGAGGCAGGTCGCTTTTTTTGCCACGCTCCAGTCTGCAGTTCAACCATATATACCGTTCCGGGTGCATTCCCGGCCTGCACCGCATCCAATAGGACAACATAATCCCCCGGAAGCCTCAGCCCCGCCGCGTATGCAATATCCGTCTCGGCCGCGCATATCAGCCAATTTCCCGGATGAGGCTCTTTTTGCAGACGATCCGCAAGTGCCGGGCCAATGCCATCGTCCCGCATCAAGCGGGAGCCGATGCCAAACACCACGAGCCTTTCTGCACGGCTCAAGGTACGACCCTCCACGTTCCCCGGAGGCCTTCGGGCGTAAACACATGGGTTGCACAGGAGATACAAGGATCAAACGAGCGTACGATGCGCCCAAGTTCCACAGGATTTTCGGTATCGGCAACATAGGTTCCAACAAGCGCCTGTTCCGCCGTACCGCGGACGCCGTCTATTTGCGAAGAGAGATTCCACGCCGAAGGCGTAATAATTTGATAAAGGGAGATCGCTTTTCCCGCAATCTCCAGCCAGTGGCCGAGCGCCCCGCGCGAGGTATCTACAAGCCCCATTGCGCGCGCCTGTTCCGGTATCTCATATTGCGTTTGCAGGTTCACATCCGGAATGACGTGATTAAGCAGCGTCTCCATAATATTTACAAGCTTGCGCGTTTCAAACACACGGGCCAGTGTGCGGTCCATAACGGAAACGCCATTCCTGTAGTCACCGGTAATCCACTGGCGGGCAAGGGGCCCTACCTCATACGGAACGCCGAAGTAACGCGGCGCCTTGACCCATGAGTTTGCGTCGGCTTTTGTTGCATCCGGCTCAACCACTACCTGAAACGGCGTGTACTGTTCCGGAGGAAAGTAAAACGCGTGCTGGGTAGACTCGGTAATGCCTTCCGGATCAAGCGGACGCATCGAGCCATTCAGATATACTTTTGGATCTACGTAGAGCGTACCCAGGCTCGGATAGTTGTTAAAGCAGCCATACGTCAGGAAATTTCCGTACCCTCCGCCGATATAGAAGTAGTCCCCATAGTATTGGCTGATGGCGAATGCATCGGGCAGCATGACCTCTTCCACAAACGTACGGATTTCGCTTAATAGCGGGCGCAGCGCAATGATGGTTTCCACCGTTGCGGGGCCCGTCACCCCGCCAACGAATATCCCGTGGGAGTGCGGGGCCTTTCCGCCGATGATGGCCAACATGGTATGGGCGGTTCTGCTGATGTTTAAAGAAGTAAAATAGTGCTCTGCAACCTCATCGTTGACTTTCTTGGGCAGGCGAAACTCCGTTCCCGCCGCCTCAAATACCGGCCCGTAATCCGGAAGCCGCACATAATCCGGCACCGTGAGCTGGTAGAAATGGCGGATATGATTTTGTAAAAAATCGCAGGCATGCGCAAAGTCCCGTAAATACCTGCCCTGTTCCTGGACAGGAACCTGCAGCGCGGACTCCAGCGACATGCTTGAAGCCGTCGCATGTGCCGCCGAGCATATGCCGCAGATGCGCTGTGTAAAATACACCGCATCCAAAGGAGGGCGGCCCTTTAGCATCAATTCAAAGCCGCGGAACAGGTTCCCTTCAATTTTAGCATCCACCACACGGTTGTTGTCCACCTGGGCGGATATCTCCATAAACCCGCTGATGCGGGTTACTGGATTGATTACAATTTGTTTCATCTCCTGTCCTCCCCTCTCCTTTCGACCATGGGCAAAGCGCCCTCAGTCCCCGCAGTACTTGGCGGATACAAGACAAACGGCTCCATGGCGTCCGGCCAACCGAATTGCGCGCAACCTATGCAGGGGGAATTGTCTTGCACGGGCCAGTTGACCCGCTCGTTCCACCTTCGGATTGGGCAATTTGTAAGCGTAACAGGGCCGCGGCAGCCAACCATAAACAGGCAGGTTTCCTCCCCCAGCCGGGACGCGAATATGCCGCTGTCAAAATAAGAGCGCCTTTGGCAGCGGTCGTGTATGGTGATGCCGTATATCATGGTTGGACGGCCGAACGCATCAAGCTCCGGCATGCCAAAAAGGAGGATATGGGCAAGCGTTGTTAAAAGCCAGGATGGGTTGCACGGGCACCCGGGAACACGGATCACCGGCCTTTGAAGGATGTCTTGTACCCCCACGCAGGCACTGGGATTGGGCATGGCGGCTGAAATTCCGCCGTCGGACGCACAGGTCCCCATCGCCAGCACATGCGTGGCGCGTTCGCCGAACGTGCGGGCCGCCTCCAATGCCGTAATATCCCGCCCCTGATACTTCCCAATGATGGTATAACGCCCCTCATCCAATGTGGCGACAGCGCCCTCAATCACGAGTATAAATTCGTCGTTGAGCGCTCCAAAAAGGGTCTCCATGGCCTGATCCCCTTCTTTGGTGCTGAGCGTATTTTCAAACACAAGATCCACCATTTGGGTAAGAAAATACCCAATACCCGGTTGATCTGCGTTCATCAAGGATATAATGTTGCCGGAGCAGCCGGAAAGCTCCAGCCAAATGAGCTTTTTTCGTTTGATTGTCCCTTCGCGCAGACCATCCTGCACCCTGCCGAACAGATCCAGCGCCAGCTTAGCCGCGCAGTCATACGAGCGTTTCGTTTCCACTTTCCATCCTCCCAACCGGTATTAGTTCATCCAGCAAAAACGGTTTGTTGGAATGACAGGTATTAAACTCTACGGAAAGCTCCCGCCCCACAGGCATGCCAAAATGCGTTAATGTCTGCCAGATAGGTTCATGGCTGACATCGTATACGATACCGTTTACGGCAACATAAGCGGGATGTCCATTGAGGCCGTTGTAAAGCGCAAGCTCCTCGGCGGTAAACACACGTTTCGTTTCCCGCACCGGTGGGGTTTCCTGCACGTCAACGGAAGGCGGCTGCAGTGCCGCAGGCTGTGGAGCCGCAGGCTGTGGAGCCGCAGGCTGTGGAGCCGGGTTCCCTTGTGTATGCAAAGGCATAGCGGATACGGTAAGCGCTGCCATCGACCGCATAAGGGTTCTAAGCCGCTCCATCAGCGCATTTCTGGCAGATTCGCTGAGCGTACTGCGCAGCAAGTCCATAATATATTCAGCCTCGCCCTGGATTGAGTCAATCTGGAACTGATTGTCAAATCCCACGACGGCCAGCCCTTTCACATGAAAATTCGTACCGGTTGAAACCGGAAACGCTGCATACGACGGTTTTTACAGCAAGTAAGCGTCCATGCTACCAAACCCCGTCTTTACTTGCCAATCAGGTGACCCGCCCGGGTCATATAAGCGTTTCGTCTCCGTTTTCCAGCCTCCCCACCGGGATCATGCTATCCAATACAAAAGGTCTGTTGGAATGGCAGGTGTTGAATTCTACGGAAAGGCTCTGTCCTGCGTGCAGGCCAAAATGCGTTCCGGTTTGCCAGATGGGAGCGTTGCTTACGTCATATACTATGCCGTTCACCGCAACATAGGCGGGAAACCCGTTGGTTCCATTGTAAAGCGCAAGCTCTTCCGGGGTAAACACACGCCTTGTACCCTGCACAGGACGCGCAGGTTCATGGCCGCTGATCATAGGCGCTGTCGCCATCTCCTGTGCAGGCTCTTGCGGAGGGGCAATGTCTTGTTCCATTTGGCCGGATTCTGAATGGTCCAGCGGCAGGAACAGCGAGGTCAGTTCCGCCATGGCACGCATAAGGCTTCTGAGCCGTTCCATGAGCGCACTCTTTGCAGGCTCGTTAAACGTGCTGCGTAGCAGCTCCATAATATATTCAATCTCACCCTGAATCGAAGCAATCTGAGACTGGTTGTCGTGTTCCACAGCGCACAGCACCTTCCGTTAAAATTTGTACAGTATATGACAATACCCGGATAATATACCTTTCACGCCGGGCTGCCCCCACAAGCGCTAACCCCCAATACGAAGGCAGGTATAAAAAAGGCCCGCAGGCAATGCCTTCGGGCCTATATCAGAGCTTTCTATTTTCTGCGCAGCAGATTAATGATACTCAGCAATATGACCGCGCCGATAATGGATACAATGACGCTCCAGAGCGTAAACCCTGTAATGCCCTGACCGCCGATGAGATTCATAACAAAGCCGCCGATGAATGCGCCCAGAATACCTACCACGATATTCTTAACCGCGCCCATTTCCGCGTCATTCCCGGTTATTTTGCTGGCGATCCAGCCCGAGAGCGCGCCTACGATAATCCATGCAAGTATACCCATATCAACACCTAGTAAGTGATTGTTATTTATAACATAACCGCTTTTTGTGATACTTATTCAAAAAAGTTGGTTTCGTTTCTTTGTGCATGTGCAATGCTCGCCCAGACAGAAACGGAACCGCCGTTTACTTGAAACGTTGCCGCGCCATCCTGATCGAGCGTAATGCGATCACTGCGATTGCCTGTCAAATCAAAAAACTCCCGGCCCGCGTGTTCCATTCCAAAGGACATATGCTTGGTGCCTTCCTCGCCATTGCTGACAACTACCGCAATACCCGAATTTGGGTGCTCCATATCCCCTTTTCTTAAAAAACCGATGACGTTTGCGTGGTCAAAATAATCCACCTGCTCCCCGTAAGCCAGATACTTACGCGCATACAGCAGCGGATCCATCTGCGCCTGTTTGGATGCGGGCCCGCCCGTTATCCCGTAATAGTCCCCATAAAACACACAGGGAATACCGTCGATCCGCAGCAGGATGAGCGCATAGGCGATGGGCTTGAACCAATCTTCCACCCAAGAAGCAAGCGCCTGCCCGGGCTGGGAATCGTGGTTGTCCACAAATGTGACCGCGCGAAACCGGTTGGTGGAAACAAGCGTACCGTCGAACAGGTGTGTAAGATCATAATCCCTGCCTTTTAGGGCCGCTTCTTGGAAGTGAAAATGCAGCGCGACATCGAACAGATTTAGCGCCTGATCCGACACATCAATAAAATGGTTGAGTTTGCCCTGTTCATAATGCCAATACTCGCCTACCACAAAAAAGTCCTTGGAGGTATGCGCCTGGACATGGTCGATCAGCGTTTTGACGAACCCCTGGTCAATATGCTTGATGGCGTCCAGCCGGAACCCATCGACATGCAGTTCGACAATCAGCCAGATGGCCCAGCGCTTGATCTCTTCAACCACATATTCGTTGTGGTAATCGATATCTGCGGACATCAGATAATCGTAATTGCTTTTTTCATCATCCACATGCTCCGCCCAAACCTTTCCATCCCCGAATATCTTAAATATGGCGTTGCGGGAGGCGCGTTCATCCCGGTCGGTTGCGCTAAAATGCGTATAGTTCCATTTGAAAGCGGAATATTTGTCCCCCCTGCCGGGAAACACAAACCGGGTCCAACCCTCAATATCAGACGGTTTGGAAAGCTCCTTAAGCCTGTCATTTGGATCTACCTCTATTGCGAGAAACAGTTCCTTTTCATCCGCGCCCGCCTTGTGATTCAGTACCACATCCGCATACACTTTCATGTCTTGCCTGTGTACTTCTTCAATTGCTGCAAGGAGCTGCTCTTTTGTGCCGTATTTTGTCCTCACCGTTCCCTTTTGGTCGAACTCACCCAGGTCATAAAGGTCATATGCATCGTACCCCACGCTGTTTTGCCCGGCGGCCTTGGTGCAGGGCGGAATCCATACGGCTGAAATGCCTTTCTGTTTGAGTGAAAATGCTTCGTTCTTCAGGCGGTCCCAGTGCCCGCCATTGTTTTCGATATTCCATTCAAAGAACTGCATCATAGTAAAGTTATCCATTTTGCATTCTCCGATCCATTTATTATTGTATTGATACCATGCCCCGTTTCCGTGTAAACCGCCGCATGGATTTTAGAATGAATAAAGCACGCGCACCTGACACAGCATATACGTAAATTTCGCTGGACAAGAACATATGTTCTGTTGTAAGATAAGTATGACAACGGCAGGAGCGTGAACGAGTTGTGGATGTATACGAGAAGCTAAAAGTATTGACAGATGCCGCCAAATATGACGTCGCCTGTACTTCGAGCGGCACGGACCGCGCATCCGGGAAGGATGGCATTGGTAGCGCCGTTGCGGCCGGCATCTGCCACAGCTTCGCGGGCGACGGACGCTGCATTTCCCTGCTCAAGGTGCTCATGACCAACGCCTGCGCGTATGACTGTGCCTATTGCGTTAACCGCCGCTCCAACGATTCCCGGCGCGCCACGTTTGAACCGCAGGAACTCGCGGACCTTACCATGGCGTTCTACCGCCGCAATTACATAGAGGGCCTGTTTTTAAGCTCCGGCGTGCTAAAAAATCCGGACTACACGATGGAACGCATGATTGAAGCACTTCGACTGCTGCGCGAAGAGTATAAATTCTACGGCTATATCCATGCAAAGGCCATACCGGGTGCAAGCGACGCATTGGTAGAACGGCTGGGTATGCTTGCTGACCGGATGAGCGTAAACATTGAACTCCCCTCCCAGGAAAGCTTAACGAGGCTTGCGCCGGATAAATCCAAGCACTCCATACTGGCACCCATGGGCTTTATCCGGGAGCGGATTGCAGAAAGCTCCAAAGAGCTTGTGCGCTATAAAAGCGCGCCGAAATTCGTGCCCGCGGGGCAAAGCACCCAGATGATCGTCGGCGCTTCCGGGGAAAGCGACCTGCATATTTTAAATCTGACGGAAAGGCTATACAAAGGGTACCGTCTTAAGCGCGTATTCTTCAGCGCTTATATGCCCGTAACAGAACACGCGCTTCTTCCCGCACGGGATATAAAGCCTCCCCTGCTGCGGGAACACCGGCTGTATCAGGCGGATTGGCTTTTACGTTTTTACGGCTTTGAGGCTTCCGAAATCCTGGATGAAGAGCACCCCACATTCAACCCCTATCTTGACCCAAAATGCAACTGGGCCATCAACCACCCAGCCCTGTTTCCCGTGGAAGTCAACCGTGTGCCGTATGAAACACTGCTGCGCGTGCCGGGGATAGGCGTTCGGAGCGCACAGCGCATTGTAATTGCCCGAAGGGCGGGCAGCCTTGATTTTGCCGGGTTAAAAAAACTCGGCGTGGTATTAAAGCGCGCGCAATACTTTATCACCTGCAAGGGGCAGCGTTCAAACGGACTTGACGCCGCACAGGATTTGCTTCTGTGCGCGCTATTAAGGGAGCAAGCCCAGGGCAAAAAGGAACATAACGCCCTGTTTGCCCCGCAGCAGACTACCTTGTTTGAACAGCCTGCGTTTGCGCGAGAGGAGTTCATGAAATGCCTGAGCGGACAGCTTTAGTCTATTCTTACGACGGCTCATTTGACGGTCTCTTGTGCTGTGTGTTTGAAAGCTACAACGCGCGGGAGCTCCCTTCAGATATGTTCCCAGACACAAAAGAGCTGCCCTTTTTGCTGCCTGTAAAACACATCGTAACCGTTTCTGACCGGGCGCGCCGCGTGCGCCGCTCCATCCCCCAAAAACTCGGAGCGGATGCGCTGGATTTTGTGCGGCGCGCCTTTTTAACTTGCCATGCGCAAAAGGAGCTGCTGATATTGCGGTTTTTGCGGATCGGATATGAAAAAGGGCCTCTCGTCATGCGCATGCTCACAGACGATACTGTACACGCGCTGACGGAAGCGGTGCGGCATTTGGAGCATGAAGCGCATCTATTTACGGGATTTGTTCGCTTTTCCGATGCAAACGGCGTTTTGGTATCAACAATTGAACCCAAGAACATCGTGCTCCCCATCCTCGCGCCGCATTTTTGCTCCCGTTACCCCAACGAACGGTTTGTGCTGTATGATCAAACGCACGCTATGGCGCTGCTGCACCAAAATAGCGCATGGGAAATCGCGAACGTGGAGGCGTTCTCCATGCCGGAGCCAGATGAAGAGGAGCGAAAATACCGCGATTTATGGCGGCTCTTTTACGATACCATAGAGGTGGAAGGGCGGCATAATCCCCGCTGCCGCATGGGGCATATGCCCAAACGCTACTGGCGCTGCATGACGGAATTTACGACGGATTCCGTTTCAAATAAACCCGTCTCTAAGCCTGAAGCGTTAAGCCAGCCTTCCAGCCATCCCATGCTTACTTCTCCCCAATAGCAATATACGAATATGTCGGTGCATAGAATAAAAAAATATATGATATCGAATTTAAAAAGCGCCTATGTATCGGACTTTCTGCCAAATAGACTGCTGTTTTGGCTGAACAATATGCGAATTTAATGAATATTTTATAGAAAATCGTTTGACTTTTATTTTGTGGTGTGTTATTTTTATAAAAACTTAATTTGAGGTTATTCAAATATGTTGTCACCGTTTGTTAGCGGAATTATCCTTATTAGCATTCTTATCCTCGGGCTCGTACTTGTAGTCCGGGGTATTGGTCGTGCAAATAAGTGGATAGCTGCATAGACGGGTAGGATTAACGAACCTGAAGGCCCTGCAGTGAACACACTGCAGGGCCTTTTTGAATAGAAAAACGCACGGCGCAGCGCCGTTTTACACAAGTTCTGTACGGGAGGCTTAAAACATGTTGTTATCTGGTGCGGAGATCATATTGAAAGTGCTGCTGGAGCAGGATGTGGATGCTGTGTTCGGATACCCCGGCGGGACCGTACTCAACATCTACGATGAGCTCTACCACTACAGCGACCGGATTACGCATTACACCACCTGCCATGAGCAGGGCGCGGCGCACGCCGCCGACGGATATGCGCGCGCCACGGGAAAAACGGGAGTCGTCATCGCCACCTCCGGCCCCGGCGCCACCAATCTCGTCACCGGCATCGCCTGCGCCTATTATGACAGTAGTCCGCTTGTCGCCATCACCGGCAATGTGCCCGTAGCATTGTTGGGACGGGACAGTTTCCAGGAAGTGGACATCGCTGGTGTGACGATGCCCATCACAAAGCACAATTATATCGTCAAGGACGTCAACAAGCTGGCTTCCATTTTGCGCGAAGCGTTCCAAGTAGCAATCTCCGGCCGCCCCGGCCCGGTGCTTGTGGATGTGCCCAAAGACGTGCAGACAGGCATGGCAGAATATGAGCCGCAGGAAAAGCAGCAAAAGCGTCCCATGCCTGCCGTCAAAGAAGAAGAAGTTGAAAAAGCCATAGAAATGATCCTGACTGCGAAAAAACCGTACATTTACTGCGGCGGCGGCGTGGTCTTATCCGAAGCGCAGGAGGAGCTTTCCCTCTTTGCGGACCGGGTAGATGCCCCTGTGGGCACAAGTATGATGGGCCGTACCTCCATTTCTTCAGACAATCCCCGTTTTGTGGGCATGATGGGTATGCACGGCAGGTTTGCTTCCACCAAGGCGCTCAATGAATGCGACCTCCTCATTGCGGTGGGCACCCGCTTTTCCGACAGGGCTACCGGCGACAAATCAGAATTTTCCCGCGGCAGGATGGTGCTGCACATCGATATCGATCCTGCTGAAATCAGCAAAAACATTACTGTAAACAGAAGCATTGTAGGCAATGTAAAAACGGTGCTCCAGGTTCTTACACAACGCCTGCCCCAGCAGCAGCACATGGAATGGGCCCGGGAAGTGGAGGAAATGCGCAGCTGTCCGGATAACGGCATTGCCATGTGCGAGAGTGAGCTCACCCCGCAATACGTGATTGAAGGCGTACGCAGCCATATGAAGCCTGATGAAATTGTGGCGACAGACGTGGGCCAGCACCAGATGTGGACGACGCTCTACTATCGCTTTCAGGAACCGCGCACCTTCATCACAAGCGGCGGTTTGGGCGCGATGGGGTTTGGCATGGGCGCCGCAATCGGCTCGTGCATCGCCGCCGGCCGAAAGCGCACCGTACTCTTTACCTCCGACGGCAGCTTCCATATGAATATGAACGAGCTTGCAACCGCCGTTTCAAACGACCTCCCCATCATCGTCGTCGTGCTCAACAATGGGGTACTCGGCATGGTGCGGCAATGGCAGACGCTGTTCTTTGAAGGCCGATATTCGAACACCACATTGCACCGAAAGACGGATTTTGCAAAGCTTGCCGATGCGTTTGGTGCAAGAGGAATGCGGGCAACGACAAGGGAAGAATTTGACCGCTGTATGGAAGAGGCGTTCGAAGCAAACACGCCGGTGCTCGTTGACTGTATCATAGACTGTGACGAACAAGTCTTGCCGATGATCCCGCCCAACCAGGGCATCAACCATATCATTTTGCGGTAAACGGAAGGAAGGCTTATATGGAAAGGCAGCAATTTGTAGTGTCCCTGATGGTAGCAAACCATTTTGGCGTATTGACGCGGATCTCCGCACTGTTTGCACGGCGCGGATTCAACATAGACAGCGTGACGGCGGGCGTGACCGACGACCCGGAGTATACCAGAATGACCATCGTCGCCCAGGGCGACGACTACATCAAGGAGCAGATCGTCAAACAGCTCGAAAAGCTTGAAGATGTTCGCCTTGTGCAGTTGATGAACCCCAACCAGACCGTACAGCGTGAGCTGATGATTGTAAAGCTCAAACTCGCGCCCGGCAAGCTTTCCGAGCTTGTGGAGGCGGCAAATACCTACCGCGCAAACGTGATCGACCTTTCACCCGATTCGCTGCTGATTGAGATCACGGGCGAGCCCACAAAGCTTAACGCGTTCTTGGAGTATTTCAAACCATATGGGATCGTTGAAATGTCCCGCACCGGCCCCTCCGCCATGGGCAGAAGCAATTACTGCCTGGTTGACGGCTAACGAGACAGGTACGGAGCACGATAAAAAATAATTTGGAGGATATGACCATGGCAACAATGTACTACGAAAAAGACTGCGACCTGAACCTTTTGACCGGGAAGACTGTAGCGGTGATTGGCTATGGCAGCCAGGGGCATGCGCATGCGCTCAATTTAAAAGACAGTGGCGTGAACGTAATTGTTGGCCTTTACGAAGGGTCCAAATCGGCGGAGGCCGCCCGCGAAGCGGGGCTGACCGTAAAAGTGACGGCAGAAGCTGTTCGCGAAGCGGACGTTATTATGATACTTGTCAACGATGAAAAGCAGGCGTCTCTGTATAAAAACGATATCGCGCCCAACCTGAAATCCGGTGCTGCCCTTGCGTTTGCGCACGGCTTTAACATCCACTACGGCCAGATTGTACCGCCTAAGGATGTGGACGTGATCATGATCGCACCCAAAGGCCCCGGCCATACCGTTCGCAGCCAGTACAACGAAGGCAAAGGCGTCCCCTGCCTGATCGCAGTCAGCCAGAATGCCAGCGGCAAGGCCCGTGAAGTCGCGCTTGCCTACGCCATGGGCATCGGCGGCGCGCGCGGCGGTATATTGGAAACCACATTCCGTGAAGAAACCGAAACCGACCTCTTCGGCGAACAGGCTGTACTGTGCGGCGGCGTAACGGAGCTCATCAAAGCGGGCTTTGATACGCTGGTAGAAGCGGGATACCAGCCGGAAAACGCATACTTTGAGTGCTTGCACGAGATGAAACTCATTATCGACCTCGTGGTCAAGGGCGGTCTCTCCTACATGCGCTACTCCATCAGCGATACCGCGGAGTACGGCGATTACCAGACCGGCAAGCGCATTATCACCGATGAGACCCGCAAGGAAATGAAGAAAGTCCTCCACGAAATTCAGGATGGCACATTCGCCCGCAACTGGATTTTAGAGAACCAGGCAAACCGCCCGCATTTTAACGCCGTCCGCCGGCAGGAAGAAAACCTGTTAATCGAAAAAACCGGCGCGGAACTGCGCAAAATGATGAGCTGGCAGAAAGCGGAAAAGTATGAGAAGTGACGCGGTAAAAGATGGCGTAATCCATGCGCCCCATCGTTCGCTCTTAAAGGCGACGGGGCTGACGGATGCGCAAATCAGGAAGCCTTTGATCGGTATCGTCAACTCGTTTAATGAAATCGTGCCCGGGCACATCCATTTGCAGCAGATTGCACGCGCGGTAAAGGACGGCGTGCTTTCCGCCGGAGGAACGCCTGTGGAATTTAACACCATCGCCGTATGCGACGGGATCGCCATGGGACACGAGGGAATGAAATACTCCCTCGCCTCCCGCGAGCTGATTGCGGATACGGTGGAGTGTATGGCCCGCGCGCACTGCTTTGACGCGCTGGTGTTCATCCCCAACTGCGATAAGGTTGTACCCGGCATGCTGATGGCTGCGGCCAGGCTCAACCTCCCCTCCCTGTTTGTTTCGGGCGGGCCCATGCTTTCCCTGCCCGGACGCGACGGCAGAAATCTGGACCTCAATAGTGTATTTGAAGCCGTCGGCGCCATCAACGCCGGAAAAATGGAAGAGTCCGAGCTTTCGTATTATGAGGACAACGCCTGCCCCGGCTGCGGCTCCTGTTCCGGCATGTTTACGGCAAACTCCATGAACTGCCTGTGCGAAGCCATTGGCATTGCGC
>JAEXTB010000150.1 GCA_023453725.1 Bacillota bacterium
GGGAAGCTGGAGCTCTGCCATTGAGCTACACCCGCGCATGAGGATAGCGTTATTATTTTAATGCGCAGGCTCTATTTTGTCAAGCATTATGCGGCTTTATGGCCGCATAATGCGCCGGGCGGGAAAGCGACGTCGGTGCTTCGCTTCACCACGCGGTCTGTATGGTATACTTGTGGGAGAACATTCTCTATAAGCGCGAAAGACCATGCTGTTCCATAATTGTTCCGAAACAGAAGAGGGGGGTATTTCTGAATGGAAACCAACGCGGAAACGACAAAACAGTACACCGAATACGAAAAAAAGATGCTCCGGCTTTCCCGCATCCGCACGCTTTTATCGCTTCTTATGGTGGCAGCGCTTGCGCTGGTTGCTCTGTTCCTAGTGTCTGCGGCCTCGCAGCTCAACCGCATATTGACGCAAGCGGAAAGCACCTTTGTGCAGTTGAACGTCATTGCCACCGATATCAACGATGCGAACCTGCCTGAAATGTTTCAGGAAATCAATGTATTGGTGGAGCAGGGACAAACAGCCGCTTCTTCCGCTGCAACCGGCGTTGAGGAGGCAGTGAATACGCTCGATGAGCTGGATATTGAAACGCTGAACAAAAGTATTGCGGATCTTCACGCGGTCATCGAGCCGCTCAGCAGGTTTTTTCAGCGGTAAATGGTTATAAGGTCACTTTTACCTGCGTATACTAACGGTAGGCGTCGGCCTGCAGGTTATTTGCTGCGCGCACACCGGTCTATAGGCGCGTACGTTGCAGGCGGGCGCCGTCGAATAAGAAATAAGAGCGGAGGCATAGCCTCCGCTCTTTCATCATATTCAGCTTTTCGGCTCTGTCTTTGTGGTACTGTAGGTCTCGGTGGTTGCTCCATCCCCAGCCATTCTGGTGATGACATAGGAGGATACTGTAACATCTTCCTCTTCTCCATATGTCGTAACTGCCGTACACTCCGTTTTTACCATCATATCGGCGCTGGGCTTCATGGCAACGGAGTAAACCGCCACTACATTGTCAACCCGGCTGTAGGAGGAAGCGGTATATACCACACCTTCCGCATTGGAAATGGTAATGCCGCAATCGGCATACGCGGGATCGTCCGATGTCCCCAAAAAGTCAAAAAAGGCCGCGGAGAGTGTCTCGCTTCCCGGATCGCCTGCCACATTGCCGATGGTAACAATATTGCGGTGCAGTTCCTCAAGTGTGTCCCGCGCAGCCTGCGCATGTTCTTCTTCCTGTAAAAATACCGTACCGGCCTGATATAGGATTTTCACCGCAGCTTCAGCACCGGTCTGCGTCGCCTGTGCGCCAGGCCCGATCGGGATGGCGTCCCGCTCAATTGGATGGTATTCATCCGTAATCACGGAGTTTTCGTCTATTGTGACGATTTCATCATCCTCCGGTGCGGGAACGGCCTTAGCGGCGTTTTGCGTATCCGCGCCAGTCAAAACGGTCTGCGGGCCGCCCTGGACGGCATTGTTCTTGGCTATAATCCCTTTTGTTGCAAAAAAGCCGATACCAAGCAGCACAACCAGCCCGGCAATCAGGGAAACAAATTTTGTGAACTGCTTCATGGCGTATCGCCTCGCTTACCTTTTGTTTTTGTAAGGTAAGCATATCACGGCAATGCTTCAATTCATCCTCAGACTGGTCTCATTTGGGTCTTATTTTCACATTCAACCAACTCTTCATAAGACCGACGCTATGTTGCGGAAGCGAACTGCTGTATTTCATGCAGACGATCAATGATCGGCAGGTGTTGCGTGCAAAGCCCTTCACACTGCCCGCAGGATATACAGCCAAACGCGGCATCCGGCTTGAGCGCCCAATGATTGCTCAAACGTATAAGCGGATTCCGTTCGGTCAAAATCTTTTGGTTATAAGCATCCATAAACTTGGGAATGGGGATTTTAACCGGGCAGCTGTCGCAATAGCCGCAGCCGGTGCATAGCGCGTTGAGTCCGCCGCCGGACGCAGGAAGCAGCGCGGTCTGTTCTTCAGCGGGCCGCTCCTCTAGTCCTTGTATCGCCACAAGCGCTTCGTCCACCTGCTCCTTTGTGGAAATACCGTTGAGTGTGACGGAAACCTCCTGATGTCCCGCTACAAAGCGCAGCGCTGCCTGGGCGGCGTTCAGGGAGGTTCCCTCCGTAAGATAAGAGAACAACTGCGGGCTTGCGGGGATGACGCCGCCGCCGAGCGGATTCATGACCACTGCACCCATGTTGTGCCGGTGGGCAGCGGTAAGGCCGCTGATCCGGTAGCGGTAGTTGAGCGCGTTGTAGCCGATCAACATGCCCTCAAACAGCCCTTCGTCAATCACCTGTGCTAGGTCGCTCCCCGGCATATGGGAGGAGAATACGATATGGCGGATCATGCCTTGGTCCTTCGCCTTGAGGAAATACCCGTAAAGCGCATCCCGCTGCTTCTGGTATTGGGAGAGGGAAAGCATGCACCACAGGTGGTAAAAGTCGATGCAATCCACCTGAAGGCGCTTGAGGCTCGTTTCCAGCCTGCGGAAAAAGCCTGCTTCCGTTGCGGGATTGTCCAGCTGGTAAAAGTTCGTCTTGGTGCTGATCAAATAACTGTCCCGGGGCAATTTGCTTAACGCAAGCCCCATGATGGTTTCGCTTTTGTCGTCGCAATAGGCGGGTGCGGTATCGAAATAATTGATGCCCTTTTCATGCGCATAGCGGACAACTTCGGCACATGCTTCCAGATTGCCGCTTTTGATATCTTCTTCTATAAAACGCATGCCGCCAAAGCCGATGGCGGATACGCGGCATCCGGTTGTTCCGTACTGCTTATAATACATGCTTTGCCTCCTGCAACGTTTGCTTTTTTGAGGGTATGGGGTATAATGTAGTGTAGCATATGCCTGTACATAAGAAAAGATCGGGTCGGTGCAGGATGCGCTCGCTGCTTTTTTGCACGGGCATGTTCCGGGATGAATTTTACGTCGCACAGGGAGGTATACATTTTGGATCCTGCCGTACTGTTTAAACTTTCTTACGGGCTGTATGTCATCGGCGTGATGGACGGCGATACGCCGCAGGGCTGTATTGTGAATACGGTATTTCAGGTCACTGCGGAAGGTATGCTGGCCGTAAGCATGAGCAAGAATAACCATACGCACAAGCTCATGCAGGAAACGGGCAAATTCTCCGTCTCGATCCTGACAGAAGCGACGCCGCCCAAGACAATCGGCAGGTTTGGATATTCCTCCGGCGCAAGTTTACATAAGTTTGATGGGTTGGAGTACACCATGCACGACGGCCTTCCCATGCTCAAGGCGGAATGCGCAGGGTATCTGTTCTGCAATATCATAGGCAGGCACGAAACGGATACGCACACCGTATTCTTTGCCATGGTGTATGATGGCTGCATGGATGAAAACTGCGCGGCTCAGGGCTTCCCGGTCATGACTTACGATTATTACCATAAGGTCATCAAAGCGAAGGCGCCCAAGAACGCGCCGACCTATCAGGCGGCTGTGAACCAGTAATACATATCCGCGCGGGCGGAGTCCAAAGGGCTTTGTCAGCGGCAATAGAAAGCGTTGAAAAAAGCAATGGCCCTGTTCCCTTTTTAAAGAGAGCCGGTGGCAGGTGGAAACCGGCAAGGCGCGGGCCTATCCACTTTTTGAGCTGGTGGCAGAAATGCCAAAGGGTATGCCCTTTATCGCATAATAAAGCGGCCGGGTCATGCGCCCGGCAATTTGGGTGGCAACGCGGAAAGTGATTTTCGTCCCATATGCATGCAGGCTTTGTATGGATATGGGGCGTTTTTGTTTAGAGTAGAATGCGCACAGCGCACAAAAGGAGAAGGACAATGCTGGATATCAAATTTGTACGGACAAACCCGGAAGCGGTGCGGGAGAACCTTAGGAAGAAATTTCAGAACCACAAGCTGCCCCTGCTGGAAGAAGTGCTGGGTCTGGATCAGGAGTACCGGGACGTCAAAGTGCGTTGCGATGGGTTGCGCAACCAGCGCAACGTGCTGAGCAAACAGATTGGCGGACTTATGGCCAAAGGCGAGCGGGAGGAAGCCGAACGCGTAAAGGCCAATGTTTCCGCCATCGGGCAAGAACTTACAGACCTTGGCGTACGGGAAGAGGAACTGGAACAGGCCATACGCGAGCGGATGCTGGTATTGCCCAATATCATCGATCCTTCCGTACCCATCGGCAAGGATGACAGCGAGAATGTGGAACTCGAGCGTTTTGGCGAACCAAGCGTGCCGGGGTTTGAAATTCCCTATCATATTGATATCATGGAGCGCCTCAAAGGCGTGGATTTAGAGAGCGCCCGCAAAACCAGCGGCAATGGCTTCTATTACTTCAAGGGCGACATTGCGCGTCTGCATTCCGCCATATTAAGCTATGCGCGGGATTTCATGATCGACAAAGGGTTTACCTACTGCATCCCGCCGTTTATGATCCGCAGCAACGTGGTAACAGGCGTGATGAGCTTTGCGGAAATGGAAAACATGATGTACAAGATCGAAGGGGAGGATCTTTACCTCATCGGCACGAGTGAGCACTCTATGATCGGCAAGTTCATCGATACCACAATCGAAGAAGCGGAGCTTCCGCAGACCCTCACCAGCTATTCCCCCTGCTTCCGCAAGGAAGTAGGCGCGCACGGCATTGAGGAGCGCGGCGTCTACCGCATCCATCAGTTTGAAAAGCAGGAGATGATCGTCATCTGCAAGCCCGAGGAAAGCGCAGAGTGGTTTGAGAAGCTCTACCGGTACACTGTGGAATTCTTCCGTACGCTGGATATTCCGGTGCGCTCGCTTGAGTGCTGCTCGGGCGACCTTGCAGATCTCAAGGTGAAAAGCGTGGATGTGGAAGCATGGTCCCCCCGGCAGAAGAAATATTTCGAGGTGGGCAGCTGCTCCAACCTTGGCGACGCGCAGGCGCGCCGGTTGGGCATCCGCATCAAGAACAAGGAAACCGGCAACTATTTTGCGCACACGCTCAACAACACGGTTGTAGCGCCTCCGCGCATGCTGATTGCGTTTTTAGAGAACAACCTGAACGCGGACGGAACGGTGAATATCCCCGCCCCGCTCCGGATGTACATGGGCGGCAAGACGGTCATTTCTTAAAGGTTTGTACAAAAGCAAAAAGGCGGGCGTAAGCCCGCCTTTGGTGACTTTTTCAGGGGCTTTGCCGGGGGCATCTACTTAAGCATTACTTTGTAAATGCACTTTTTGCGGTCGCCCTTTTGGTACATTTCGTTGTGTGGGGGAAGATCGGCGATGGTTTCCAGCACCCCGCCCACATATTCGCATGTTTTGCGGGAGGCGATGTTTTCCGGGTTGCAGGTGATATGGAGGTAGTCCATCTGGTGCAGCTTTGCAAGCGCAAAGAGCAGCAGGCAGGCTTTGCCCGCATAGTGGCGGCCCCGGTACTCCTCTTTGATGAAATAGCCGATGTTGCCGCCATAGTACACGTTTTCCGTGTGGCCAATGCGCAGATCGCACCGGCCCATGGCCTTACCCGGCTTTGCGCAGCAGATGTCAAAATAGTAGGCGGGCACATATCCTTTTTCCGAGTCCGCCGGTGCGGTCTTATTCAGACGCAGAATAATCTCACCGTTGCGCAGAAACATGGTATCAAAAAACATACCCGCTCCCCCTTAAGTATGAATATCGGAAAGGCTCCGTTTCCAATGGAAATGCGGAGCCTTTGCATATATTTCTGGCGTCCTGTTACTCGATGACGTTTGCGCCCATGTAGGGCACAAGCACCTTGGGGATTTTTACGGAGCCGTCCGCCTGCTGGTAGTTTTCTAAAATGGCGGCTACGGTACGCCCCACCGCAACGCCCGAACCGTTGAGCGTATGCACAAGCTCGGGCTTGCTTTTTGCATCCCTGCGGAAACGGATGTTGGCGCGGCGGGCCTGAAAATCCTCAAAGTTGGAACAGGAGCTGATTTCCACATAGCGGCCGTAGCTGGGCATCCACACTTCAATATCATAGGTCTTGGCGGAAGAAAAGCCAATGTCGCCGGTAGATAGCGCCACCACCCGGTAGGGGATGCCCAGACGCTGCAGCACAAGCTCCGCGTCCAGCGTCAGCTTTTCAAGTTCTTCATAGGATTCTTCGGGCTTTGTGAATTTTACAAGCTCCACCTTGTTGAACTGGTGCTGGCGGATTAACCCCCGCGTATCCCGCCCGGCGCTGCCCGCTTCCGCGCGGAAACACGCGCTGTACGCGCAATACTTGATGGGGAGCTCTGCGGCGTCAAGTATGGTATCACGAAACATATTGGTAACGGGCACTTCGGCTGTGGGAATCAGGAAATACTCCGTACCCGCTACCTTGAAGGCATCTTCCTCGAACTTCGGAAGCTGGCCTGTACCGGTCATACTCGCGCGGTTGACCATGAACGGCGGGAACACCTCGGAGTACCCACTTTCGCAGGTGTGCGTATCGAGATAAAAGTTGATGACAGCGCGCTCCAGACGCGCCCCCAACCCTTTATAAAACGTAAAGCGCGCGCCAGTCACCTTGGCAGCTGTGGCCGGGTCGAGTATTTTTAACTGTTCGCCCAGTTCCCAATGGGGTTTGGGCTCAAAAGAGAATTTGGCGGGATCGCCATATTTGCGCACTTCGACATTCTCACTGTCGTCAGCGCCCACGGGCACGCTTTCGTGCGGAATGTTCGGGATGGAATAGAGGAATGCTTCGATGTTTTCATCAAACGCCGCGATTTCAGTATCCAGTTTCTTGATGCGGGCCGCGGCCTCTTTCATTTCCTCCATCAATGCGTCGGTGTTTTCACCGGCACGCTTTAATTGCGGGATCTGCGCGCTTACGGAATTGCGGCGTGCCTTTAAGGCTTCCGCTTCCACCATCAGCTTTCTTCTCGCGGCGTCCGTTTCCAAAAAGGCGGACACGTCCGCGCCTTTACTCCGCCTGTTTTTCATGGCGGTCAAAAGCGCTTCGGGGTTTTCTCGGATCCGTTTGATATCCAGCATCGAAGGAGGTCCTCCTCGCAGTAGTTGTGGAAGCTTAAAATGGGATTTCAAAAGGGTCGTTACGGCCCTTTTGCAGGAGCTTGAGGGCAGAGCCCTCAATGTAACCCAGCGTTCCCCTTACATCCGCTCCGGCGCTGCGAGTCCCACCAGGAACAGACCGGTGGAAATGACGCTCTTTGCCGCGGCAGTCAGGGCAAGGCGGGCTTTCTGTACGTTTTCTCCCTCACCGATGATGCGCTGCTCATAATAGAATTTGTTGTATGCCTGGCATACGGCAACGACTGCGCGGGAAACAAGGTATGGTTCGTACTTCTGCGCAGCTTCGCTCACCGCGCGGGGGAAATCCCCCATGGCGCGGATGACGCGCATGGCATCTTCATCGGCAAGCAGGCTGTAATCGAGCTCCTCGGGGATATCGGTCATATCCGCTTTGCGCAGCACCGCGCAGCAGCGCGCGTGGGTATACTGTACGTACGGGCCGGTTTCGCCTTCAAAATTGAGCGCCTTATCCCAGCTGAACACAACATCCTTGATGCGGCTGTTGTAGAGCGCGTTCCAGACGACGGCGCCCACGCCCACCTGGCGTGCAACAGCGGGCTTGTCCGAAAGATCCGGGGTCTTTTCGGTGATGATCTCCAGCGTCTTTTCGATGGTGGCGTTCAAAACATCCTCCAGGAAAAGCACCTTGCCCTTGCGGGTGGAAAGCGTACCGTCCACCAGGCTGACCATGCCGAAGGAAACATGTACAAGGTCTTTGGCCCAGGGGTAGCCCATGAGGTCCACCACCTTGAACCATTGCTTAAAATGCAGGTCCTGCTGGTAGGCAACCACATACAGGCACTTTGCAAAATCATAGGTGTCCTTGCGGTAGAGCGCCGCGGCGATGTCGCGCGTGGCATACAATGTCGCACCGTCGGAACGCAATACGATGCAGGGCGGCATGCTGTATTCGGACAGATCCACAAGGTATGCGCCCTGGTCGAGCTTTAAGAGGCTCTTTTCCTCCAGCTCCTCAATGACGCGGCTCATTTTATCGTTATAAAAGCTTTCGCCCGCGTAGCTGTCAAACGCGATGCCTAATAGGTCGTAGACCCGGCCCACTTCCTTGAGCGTTAGCGCCTTAAACCATTCAAAGAGGGAGAGCGCCTCTTCATCGCTGTCTTCAATGCGCTTGAACCAGGCGCGCGCTTCGTCGTTGAGGCGGTCGTCCTTTTCCGCTTCATCATGGAATTTTACATAGAGTTCGAGAAGCGCCCGTATGGATTCCTGCTCCACCTGTGCACGGTTGCCCCAACGCTTGTAGGCGACAATGAGCTTGCCAAACTGCGTGCCCCAATCTCCCAGGTGGTTGATGCCTACGCAATTGTAGCCAAGATGCTGGTAGATGCGGTAGAGCGAGTGCCCGATAACGGTGGAGCTCAAATGCCCGATATGGAACGGCTTTGCGATATTGATGGAGGAGTAGTCGATGCAGATGTTTCGCTCCGCGCCCTCGGTGCTGCCGCCGTAGTTTTCATGCTGCTCACGCACGGCCTCAAGAACGGCTTTTGCGTATTCTTCGGGCTTGATAAAAAAATTGATATATCCGCCCACGGCTTCCGCCCGCGCGACAAAAGCGGGAAGCGCCAGCTTTTCGCACAATTCACAGGCGATTGCCGGGGGCGCCTTGCGCAAAGCCTTGGAAAGCTTGAAACAGGGGAAGGCAAAGTCCCCCATGCTGCTTTCGGGGGGGATTTCAATCATGCTCTCCAGTTGTTCCGCGTCCATGCCGCTGCATGCGGCCAATGCTTCCGAGAGCTTTTGGGGAAAATCCATGTTGGATGCTACCTCACACACTTAAAAATCGTATCCTTTAGTATAGCAGATGCCAGGCAAAAGCGCAAAAAATATGGCACTGGCGCGTAAATCAAATAATATTTACAAAATTCCCCATGGCAAGTTTGCACTGGATTCCGTAGTGTGATATGCTAAAACTATAACAATCTCTCTTCTTTGTGCGAAATGGGGCAACAATGGGCGGCAGACTCGCGGCGGATGCGGCACTGGATACATCTAATCCGACTGCAGCGGCTGAATGGCTAAAGACATAGGCACGTAAAAAGCTGATAAAAAAGAATTCTGTGGAATACATTGCATCACATGGTATGTTATGCTATATCATATATGATATAATAGGCTAGGTTGGTTGGGCAGGGGAATAACGTCATTCTACGAAAGGGTGGTCTGGTTTGGAAACGAAAAATACGCCCGTGAATCTTATGGAATCCCTGGTGGAGAATAAACTTGAGGAGCTCATGCGGCAGGAAAACATGTGCTGCTGCAAGCAGTGCCGGATGGACGTCATGGCATTAGCGCTCAATAACCTGCCTGCAAAGTACACCAGCAGCCTGAGCGGAGATATTTTTTCCCGCTTTCATGCAATGAGCACGCAGTTTCAGGCGGATATAACCGCAGCGGTACTCAAAGCCATTGCGGCTGTGCGCAGCAATCCGCGTCATCCGTAAAAAGCTTGCTGTATATAGGAATATCAGACCGCCGGCGTGTGCCTGGCGGTTTTTGTTTGCTGGGAGATCCAACCTATAAGGCTGGTAGCGTTTGCGAATGAAATAGTGAAATGGACCGATACATACAAGAAAAGCGAGCGCCCCCGCGGATTTGCGGGGGCGGCTTATGGGCTCTCCTGTTGTGATTATGGGGCGGCAGTAGGCTTGGGCGTATCGTCTGGCGTTGGGAATGTGCCCTCTTCGGGGATGGGGGTAGTCAGCGCCGCAGCTTCTTCGGCGGTAATAAAGGTAGCGTCGGTCTCCTTGATGTAGCGCTGCAGATTGCCGTTGTAAACAATGTGGAGGTAGCCGTTGATCGAACGCAGGACTTTTACAAGGTCGCCTTCCTTGAGCTTTACCTCGGAAAGGTCGGTATCGGAAAGGGATTTGTAAAGCTGCGCCTCGGGTACGGTAACCTTTGCCCAGCGCATGTTATGTGGGCGGGGCGGGTCTCCCAGGGTAACGAGATCTTCCTTGATATAAGCGGTCAGACTCTCGTAGTGCACCATGTACCAGCCGTCCTTGAGGGACATTACGTCCAGGACAACATTCTGGCCCAGAATATCCAATACATCCGCGGTTGTGGAAGCTTCTGCACGCAGGTTCACGCCTTCTCCGTTGCAGTATCCTTTTGCGGGAAATGTGACAGGCGTGGGCGCGGGCACCGGCGTATAGGCAGGTGCGGCGACGGGCGCTGATGACGGCGACATTGGCGTCTCACTGGGCGCAGGGGTGGGCTCGTCCACGGAGGAAGCGGGCTTGCAGCCAAAGGCCGCAAACAGCAGCAGCAGAACCATTATCAGGCAGGCAGTCTTTTTCACGTGTTCCACTCCTTAGCGTTTAATGTGATGATGGAAAGGTATCCTATTTGGAACAGATGATACCCAATTTTACCAATATCATTCGGGTTAAGCTTATATCCGCTTCTCCACAGTCTTTCCCATACAGATAAAGTCGAGAGATAAGGCCTAAAACTTTAGAAGAATAAGGAGGTTTGCTTGGGCAGCGGGCTTGTCCGCGCGGCCTATTTGCGGTATAGTGGGAAAAGGAATTTCAGGAGGAACACATGGCGGACTATAGCGTATTTGATATCATCGGCCCAAGGATGACAGGGCCTAGTAGCTCCCACACGGCGGGCGCATGTCGCCTTGCCAACACAGCCCGTCGCATAGCGGGGGAAGACATTTCTGCCGTAGCGTTTACGCTTTACGGCTCATTTGCAAAGACCGGTGCCGGACATGGAACGGATAAGGCGCTCATTGCGGGTGTGCTGGGGATGCAGCCCGACGATCCGGGCATTATAAACGCATATCAGGCTGCGGAGCAGGCAGGTGTTGCGGTTTCCTTTTCCTACAGTGAGGAAGCGGCCCACCACCCAAACACGGTGCGTATCCGGATTACTGCAAAAGATGGGAACACAACCGAGGTAGTCGGAGAATCCATTGGCGGCGGCAACATCCGCATTGTGGAGATCAACGGCCTTGATGTAGAGCTTACGGGCGATTATCCGACACTGATTATCCAGTATCAGGACGTACCCGGCGTTGTAGCGGTGGTGACGCATGTGCTGGCGCAGCACCACATCAATATCGCGTTCATGCGCGTGTTCCGCCACGGGAAGGGCGCGGATGCGTATATGATCATTGAAACCGATCAGGCGGTGGATAGTTCCACGCACAATCTGATCATGGGGCTTTCGGATGGCATTACAGCCGTATATGCGGTGTAAAGGAGGCGGAATATGATCGACTTTCGCTCCGGTATGGAACTTCTTTTGTCTTGTAAAGAACACGGCATTTCCATTGCGGAGGCCATGCAGCGGCGGGAAGAGCACAGAAGCGAACTTCCCCGCACGCAGATCCGCAAGGAAATGAAAAAAAACCTGACGGTCATGCAGGAAGGCGTTGCACGCGGGCTGCGCGGGGATGTCCGTTCGCTCAGCGGGCTCTCCGGCGGAGATGCGGCCCGGCTGCGCGAATATGCGCCTGAATCATTGTTAGGGGCCGATGCCGCGCATGCCGCCGCCGCCGCAATGGCGGTTGTGGAGGTGAACGCCTCTATGGGCCGCATCGTAGCAGCACCCACGGCCGGGGCATCGGGCATATTGCCGGGCGTGCTCGTGGCGCTGAGTGAGAGACGCGGTTGGGGGGCCGAGGCGCTCATTGACGCGCTGTTTACTGCGGGGGCGGTCGGCATGCTGATCGCCAGCCATGCCACCATCGCGGGAGCAGACGGAGGCTGTCAGGCGGAAACGGGCTCGGGGGCTGCAATGGCCGCTGCGGCGCTTGTGGAGCTTTGCGGCGGAACGCCTGAAATGGCGCTGCATGCCGCTGCGATTTCATTAAAGAACGTATTGGGCCTTGTGTGCGATCCCGTGGGCGGTTTGGTGGAGTGCCCTTGCATCAAACGCAATGCCATTGGCGCAGTCAACGCGCTTTTGAGCGCCGACCTTGCGCTTGCGGGCATCACGTCCCACATTCCGTTTGACGAGGTGGTGGAAGCCATGCGCGCGGTAGGCGCTGTAATGCGGCCGGAGCTTCGGGAAACCGCCCTCGGTGGGCTTGCTGCAACGCCTACTGGGCGTGAAATGGCTGCCCGCCTGCGCGAAGGGAAGACACTCGAAGGGTTCTAGGCAATGTTGAAGCTTATGACAGTTTAAACCAGTATTTCTATATAGATGCAAAAAGCATGCCGGTGGTTGCAGCCTCCGGCATACTTTTTTATATATTCTTTAGTTTTACATTACAGCTCCTCTTCGAGCGACATAATAAGCGGCACAACCTGCTTCTTGCGGGACAATACGCCCGGCAGGAATACCGCCTCCTCGGTTTGCTCAAGCGAATACGCCTTAAAGAAGATGTCCTGACGTTCGCCCGCAAGCAGCGCGAGAGAACCGCCGAGGTGAAGGTTGGTCACAAGCAGTATCAAAAGATTCATCCCATTCTTGCTGCAATGGTATTCCATGCGATCCAGCAGCTCCGCCATCAGATCATTGAGGCTTTCAGACTCAATCGAATAGACTTGGGCAATGCCGATGCGGTACTTGGAAACACGGAACTCCTTTAAGTCCCCGGTGATGATTTCATCGGGCTTTTTCCCGCGTAGGTTGGACCCGGCGTTGATGATCTTCTTCGCGAGATCGTCGATCACCACGTCTGCGATGGGCGAAAGCCGTTCCGCCATCCTGACATCCTGCGGGGTACAGGTGGGGGAATTAAAGTTGAGCGTATCGGACAGTATGGCGGAAAGCAAAAGCCCTGCCATGTCCTGAGGAATGGGGATGCCGTTTGCCTCATACAGGGAGGCGATGATGGTCGCGGTGCTGCCCACCGGCTCGTTTTTCATCAGGATCGGGTTGTTGGTCTGAATATCCCCGAGACGATGATGGTCGATAATCTCCAGTATTTCCGCTTCCTCAATCCCCGGGGCGGTCTGGCTGCGCTCGTTGTGGTCCACCAGAATCGCCTGCTTGCGGTTTTTAGAAAGCAGGTGGTAGCGGGAGATCATGCCGATCACATGGCCCTCCCCGTCCAGTACGGGATAATTGCGGTAACGGGTTTTTGTCATGCGCTCCTTCACATCATCCTTGAATTCATCCTGACGTACCGTTACAAGGTGGTCTTGGGACATGACAAAGCACACAGGGATGCTCTGCCTCAGGCGCATGGCGGCAATAAACGTATCGTGCGCGGTCACCATGATATCGCACCCGCGTTCCCGGGCATATGAAATATCTGCATCCGCCGGCAGCAGCCCGCAGGTGCATACAATAAGCTGCGCGCCGCCTGCGGCGGCCTCGCGGATGTTTTCGGGTATGTTTGCAATGACAATATCGCCGGAAGTCAGATAGGAGCGCACCATGGTATGTTCCTGCGCGGCGATGATGAGGCGGCCTGTCTGCAGTTGGGCGGACGGTTCACCCAAAAGAAGCGTGGCCTCCAATGTCTCTACTATGTTTGCGTACGTCGCGCCGCTGGCCGCCAGCAGCGTATCGTTTACGGTTTCCATAAAGTTGCGCGTAATGTCCGAAAGTGTCGCAATTCCCAGCAGCTGCCGGTCTTCGTCCACAACGGCAAGCGTCTTGCGCTTGTGCGTTTGCATCAGATCCCATGCGACGCGTACGGAGGCCGAGGGCGGCACGCATACGGCTTCATCAATCAAAAGATCGCTTACCTGTGTGCGGATGGTTGCAAGCGTTTCGGGTTCCTCTACGTGGAAGTACTGGAGAATAAACTTTGTTTCATTGTTGAGCGGCCCAAGCTTTACGGGAACTGCGTCCACCCCCTGCGCCTGCTTCAGCTTTGCGTAAGCGAGGGAAGCACATATGGTGTCGCTGTCCGGATTCTTGTGGCCAAATACATAAACCTTGCTCATGATGCTCCTTACCCGGGATAAAATTCGTGCATCCACTATACCACGGCGGGGAGCAGTTTGAAAGACAGGAACATTGCGGAATGCGGGGCAAAGCAGCGCTGCTATTTGCCTCGCTTATGACAGACATATGATACTTCAGACGTTCTATGTATTTGTGTTCTGCCCGTCAATTCCGGTCACAGGGTCGCGGTAGGCGTCATAGAAGCTTTGCAGTTGCCCATCCGCGTAGAGCAGCTTTTCGGTATGCCGTATGGCGGGGAGAGCCCCGAGGGATGTCAGTTTGGCCTGCGAAGCGGGTTCAAGCAGCAGCTCTAAAAAGCCCTGCCCATGGACAAGGTACCCGTCGGATGCATTTTTGTCCACCCCAAAGTACTGCACAAGATCGGTATAACCGCCCAGCGGCATGGCGTCAAATGTAAAACCGCCGGTCGCCATTTTGCGTGTCAGGTCTCCAAAGGCACGCGCGTCGCCGATTAAGAACGGCACCTGCCCCGCCTTAAAGTCCCCGTCCTGTGCAAGCGAGCCTTTGAGCCTCAAACGTTTTGCGATGTGTTCAGGTGCAGCAACTGCACCATAGCGCCCCGTAGAGCGCGCGTCCATAGCCGCCTGCAACGTCGCTCTCAACACCTCCGGATCATTGGACTCCGGCCATGCAAGGCCGAGTTCCTGTACAAGCACGGTGTTGCCCAGCAGGAAGTATCCGCTGTATAAATACGGCAGGGCGACCGTATCGTTTCTTTTTTTGAGCGGCGCAAGGTCGCCCGCAAGCGCGGGCGTGGGGAAGGAAAGCGGAGCAAGCTCGCCCGGATCGAGCCCGCCTGCGGGGAAAGACCACAGGTGTGGCCGTTCCCCGCGCGAGAGGCGCTCCGCAACGGCCTCGGGGGTAAGGCCGAGCACCTCGATATAGATCCCCTTATGTGCCCGCTCATACTTGGCCGCAATGCTTTCCATATAGGCGGTGATGCTGCCCTGCGCGGGTTTAAAGCCCACCACATGCCAGAGCGTAATGACCCCGCTCCAATCCTCCCGCGCACCTGCAAGCCATTCTTTGTAATAATCATGCCCAAGTGCCTGTAGCAGCTTCGGCGGGGCAAGCACCAAAAAAGCGATGAGCACCACAGCGATAATGGCGCGCAGCGTAATGACGGCACCTTTTAACATGAATTCCCCCAATCCCGCCTGAACAAGGGCGTCTGCCGAATAAAAATAAGACCGGAAGTTTGGAAAATTCCCTGCGGGGAGTTGTGAAACAAAGGCGGTATCTTTTGCCGGTCTCTCTGTTTCCTTGAAACCTCGCAAGGAATTTTCATATCCTTTTTCTTATTCACTATTCGCAAGCCGCTCTATTTATTCACGCAAGGCGGACTACCATGACCGTCATATCATCCTCTGCGCCATGATCGTGTGCGGAATAGAGCAATGCGCGCGCAGCGTCCTCACAGGTGTTTGCGCCGCCCACGCAGGAAAGGATTTCCGCTTCCGTGTCCTCGCCCAGCGCGTCGAGTGCGCCATCGGTTAAGAGGACCACGGCGTCGTTGCGGCGCAGTGTAGCCGTGTGAACGGCGGGGGCGGCTTCATCGAGGATGCCTGCGGGCAGCGCTTCAGCGTATACGGTATGCACGCGTCCTTCGCGCAGTACAAAGCTTGGCTGCGCGCCGAACTTGATAAATTCGGTTTCCCCCGTGCTCAAGTCGATGTGCAGCGCATCTACGGTTGCGTACATCTCCGCCTCATTCTGCTGCATGAGCAGCCGGTTGACGCATTCAAGCGCAGCATCTCGCTCAAACCCCGCCTGGTAGAGGCGCAATAGCAGCGACAGCGTCCGCGCGCTTTCCTCACGCGCCGCAACGCCGCTCCCCATACCGTCTGAAAGCGCGAAAAGCGCCCGGCCGCTCGGAAGCCGCGCTTCTGCCGTGCTGTCCCCGCTGACGGGGCTTTGGTGCATGGGCAGTGTTGCCGCCGCCATGCTTGCCTTCAATTTTCTCGCCTGCTCAAATTCAAGCACTGTTCCGTGCCGTTCCTTGCGTTCTGTCAAGAGGCGCATCGGCGCATCGAGCGCGCGGGAAACGGCTTCCTCCCATTGGGCAGCCTGGCGCGGGGTAGACTGGGAAAGTTTCAGTTGTGCAAACAGTGCGCCGTGGCGCTTTTGCACAAGCGCCCCGCGCAGCGGATATCCATCGCGGCCCATTCTCCGCATGAGCGTCTGGGCGGCACCTTCCGCAGGCCAATCGGCTTGGGAGACATCGGCTGCAATGCGCTGCATCACACGGGATACGCCGCGTAGTTGACGGTGGGCAAAGGCGTGTCGGGAGGCGGCGCGATGGAGCTCCATGCAGCGCGTGCGGTAGCTTTCCTGTGCCTGCAGCGCGGCTGCTGCAAGCTGTACGGTATGCGCGCAATCGGGCGGGAAGGGCCGGATGGCACGCGGGCGCAGCCCTTGCGCTGCTGCGGGCAGCATGCCGGTCAGCGCTTCCGTGGCGGCATCGCGGTCTTTCCAGCACGCACCACGGCAGTTGCAATCGCCACAGATATGCATGGCTGCGCGTATCATTTCTCCGTGTTCCTGTTCCAGCGTATAGGTCCAAAGGGGTTCTTCGGGGAAGAGTGAAGAAATCTGCTCCACGGTGGAGGCGGTCCGCGTAATATCCTCCGCCGCGCGGGATTGCAGAGAAAGGAGCGCCGCGCGCGCCGTCCGTTCTTCCCTTGCGCCAGCGTCCACCACGGCGCGCAGGGAAAGGAGCATGGGCTTGGGAAGAACCAGCAGCAACAGCGACGCAGGTACGAAGTTCACCATGCCGACCTGCATGCCCGATACGCTGCCGTATACGTCCGTCACAGCGCAGGCTATGCCAAACCCCGCAACAATACCCCATATGCCCATGCTGCGGCAGAATACGCCCGCAAGCGTGCATATGGCAAGATTGGCTAACAGCAAAGGCTGCGCTTTGCCGCCCAGTATCAGCATCCCGCCTAAGACCACAGCGGCAGCCACAGCGGGCAGGCCCTTGGCGTAAGCAATAAACATTGCTGACCATGCGGCCACAACCACCCCCAGCGAGAACGCATAGAGCGAGGCGTCCGATACCGAGAGCGACAAAGCGCCTAACAACATGCAAAGCGAAATCTGCTCTTCTTCACGCAACGTGTTGCGTATGGATATTGCTTTGAGTGCGCGTATGCCATTTTGGAATGCGACGCATAACAGCAGAGTAAGTGCTGCGGTTGCAAGCCCTCTTAAGGCGTCCGCGCTGCTCCCGATATAGAACATGGGCAGCAGAAGGATCTGGGTTGCTGCCAATACAAACAGCTTGTCCTGCCGCCTTGCACGTTTTTTGAAGAAGCGGTAGGCCGTGGTCAGCACAAGGTAGAGCGCCGTTCCTGCAAGCGCCGGGTATCCTGCCTCTCCCGCGAGCAGGGAGCCGATCATTGCCCCTGCAAACGGATAGTATACGTTATGCCCCGCAATATCTATTGCGGCAACAAACGCCGCTCCAAAGGGCAGCAGCAGCTTGAACAGTTCTACGCGCCCTAATAGCAGCGCAAATACGAAAGTTGCCGCCTCAAGCAGGAACGCGCGCCGCCGGACATAGGGGAGTATGCTGTTGACAAACGGGGCAAAGATATGCTGGCTTTCCACAGGAGACACCTCCTCGAAGGCGAGAATGTCAATTGAGCATACCTTTTTGTGTGTGTGAACATTGTCGCACGGGTGCGTATACATTAGGCAAATCATCCGGCAAAACACGCAGCATTCGCGGCCTATTCGCGCATAAGCGGCAAGTGATTACACATATGGCCACAATCCTTCTTGCAGCATTTGCGGAATTTTTGCGGGGGACGACAGCAAGTTTTTCAGCGTTAGGCGGCGGTGATTTTGCCCGCAGATATTTTTGCCATTGCGCGGCGGGCGGTTGCATTGTACAATAGCTGTATGCCGCGCTAGGCGGGGAGATAGCGGTGCCCTGTACCTGCAATCCGCTATAGCAGGGCTGAATTCCATTCCCCGGCCAAAGCCTGTGGGGTACTGGTACCGGTAAGGGACGTTGATCGCCGGGCCCTGTGCAACCGATGGCTGTGAAATATGTCAGGTCCTGACGGAAGCAGCATTAAGCGGTATCATTCGGTGTGCCGCGGGTATGCCTGGCAGGAGTTACCTGTCGGGGTGCCGCCCGGAGGCGATTGGTCAAAGAATGGTGTGCGGCAAATAAAAGACTGAGGCGAATGCCTCAGTCTTTTTATTTATCAAAAAGTGAATACATTCTCTTATTTTCTTAAGGTATCGCCACCTACGGCGGCGACGGTAATTCGTTTTATTTAATAGCGGGCGGGCTTCGCCCACCGCACCCCCTGAAGTGCGGTGTGAATGCCGCGACAGTGCCGGGAAAATGCAGCGCCATATTTCCGGCATGCAAAAAGGCCGCAAGCGTATGCATGCAGCCCCTTTGCTGAAGAAGAAGAGAAAAGATATATAAACCCGTCCTGCCGGATGCCCTTATCCGACGGGGGGTAAGCACATTAGAGCAGGTAGCTGTACTGCTGCCTTATCGCCCAAATGAGCGCTTCCAAATCTTTCGGAATATCCACGTTCGCATCGCTGAGGTCAATCTCTTTTACTGCCCCGTTCACCCTCACGCGGTAACGTGTTCCGCCAAGGGAGAGGAAGCCGGTGTTTTCGCTGTCCTTAAAATCGGCCTCGGTGTGGAACAGTGTCGGCTTTACGAGATACGGCGCATCATTGTACGGGCAGAATACGGCGCAGTTGCCGCATTCGTTGCACATACGGTCCACATGCAGGATCTGCCGCATCTCCATGCCGGGTACGCTGATTGCAAGGTTGGCCCGGTTGGGGCAAACCTGCGCACAAATCTCGCAGGACACGCTGCAATAGAGGCAGCGCTCGTTTTCGCGCCCAGCGTTTTCGTATTCCGCCAGTATGCCGTTCTTTTCGCGGCAGGCTGCGGGGGTCTGGTAAGCGACGGCGGGGATTTCATACGTATGGGGCGCGTTCAGGATATGATCCGCCACGCGCTGCGCGTCCGCGATTGCCTCTACCACTGTAGCGGGGCCGCGGTTGGCGTCGCCCACGACGTACACGCCGGGGATGCTGGTTTCGAGCGACTGGGGATCGACGACGGCGCGGCCGCGGGCGTCGGTTTTCACGCCGTTTGCTTCAAAGAGCGCCTTATCCACGCGTTCACCAACGGCAGCGACAAGCAGGTCGCACGGCAGTTTCACGATTTCGTCCGTTTCCACGGGGGAACGGCGTCCGCTTGCGTCCGGCGCGCCCAGCGCCATCTTTTTGCAGGTAAGTACGCCGTTTGCAACGGAAGTAGGGCTCAGCAGTTCGCAGAACTCCACGCCGTCCTGCATTGCGTAAAGCAGTTCTTCCTCATCGGCAGGCATATACCGTTTGTTGCGGCGGTAGATGACGCGCACACTCTCTACGCCGGGCAGGCGCTTTGCGGCGCGCGCCGCGTCCATGGCAGTGTTGCCGCCGCCCACGATGCAGACGCTTTTGCCAACTTCGCCTATGGTCTCTTTTCTGCAGGCCATGAGGAAATCAAGTACGTTCATGGCCGTGCCTTCACTTAGCTTCAATTCACCGGGCGCGTAAGCGCCGATGGCGATGACGACATAATCAAACCCCTGCTCATGCAGTTCCTTGATGGAGGGCGCTGGCGTATTGAGTTTGAACTTTACGCCCATTTTTTCCACCAGCTGCACATCGCGTTCGACACTTGCCGTTGCAATGCGGAACTCCGGCACTACATGGCGGACAATACCGCCCATTGCGTCCTTCTGTTCATAGAGCGTTACAGGCATACCTGCGCGGCCGAGGAAGAACGCCGCGGAAAGGCCGGCAGGGCCGCCGCCGATGACCGCCGCCCGCTGGGAGGAGGTCATGACCGGGGTTTCAAGCTCGCCCAAGAGGGCCTCGTAGCCGCCGCGTGCCGCTTCCAGCTTGGCGTTGCGGATGCGGATGCTTTCCTCATAGTGGCCGTGCACACATTTATCCATGCAGTGGTGCGGGCAGATCCGGCCCGTGATAAAGGGCAGCGGGTTCTTTTCCGTAATGACGCGCAGCGCCTTTAAGTGCTTGCCCTGGCCGACCAGGGAGACATATTCCGGAATATCCTGCCCAATGGGGCAGCCGTATTTACAGGGTGCTGTGAAGCAGGAGAACATCGGCAGACGCTCGCCAATCTTTTTGGTCGGCGTGGGCTTAATGTCCTTCACATGGTGATGGTCGGTCAGCGCCGCCTGCGCAAGCCGCTGCACGCGAGATACGCTTACCCCGGCAAACGGGCGGTAGGGAAGGCGAGAAAGCTCCTCGGCAATCTGCAGCATACGCTGATAGCCGCCGGGCTTCAATACGGTCGTAGCGATTGTGATGGGCCAGATGCCCGCCTCATACAGCTTTGCAATGTTGAACGCGTCGGCGCCGCCCGAGAAGGAGAGGCGGATGCGCCCGTCAAACTGTGCGGTCAAGCGGTTTGCCATTTCGATTGTCAGCGGATAGAGCGCGCGTCCGCTCATATACATTTCGCCGCTGGGAAGCTCATTTGCAGCCACATCCACAGGGAATGTATTGGACAGCTTCAGGCCAAAGTCCACGCTGTGTTCCGCGGCAAGGGCGCGCAGGCGCTCAAACATGGGCACCGCGTCCTTGTACTGGAGGTCTTCACGGAAGTGGTGGTCGTCAAACTTGATATAATCGTACCCCATCGCGTCAAGCGTGCGCCGCGCCGTTTCATAGCCCAGAAGCGTCGGGTTGCACTTGACGAACGTATGCAGCTTCTTTTCGGATATGAGGTAGGAAGCGATCTTTTCAATTTCCTGCGGCGGGCATCCGTGCAGGGTGGAAAGCGTGATGGACGTACATACGCGCGGGCTGATGTTTTCAATGTAGCGGGCGTTAACATGCTCGAACAGACGCAGATTACTTAGCGCCCATTCCTTGCATGCCCGGAAGGTCTGCGTATTTGAAGCGTCCTTCAGGCCTTCAATGAAGCGGTCAATCTTGGGGGACGTAATGCCCGCAAAATCATAACCCACGCTCATGTTGAACACAAAGCCGTTTTCATCGCCTAGGCCGAATTCCCGGGCGAGCAGCTTACATAGGAACCATGCCTTGATGTATTCTTCAAGCGCCTGCTCTACCGTGAGTTCCGTGGACCATTCGCAGTTGTAGCCTTCATCCTCGGCCAGTATGCAGGGGCGGGGCACGCAGCGGCTTAAATCCTCGCCGTCCATAATCTGCACGGTCTTCAATTCAAAGAAGCGCGAGCCTGCATAGTAGCCCGCCACAATATTCTGTGCAAGCTGCGTGTGCGGGCCAGCCGCCGGGCCAAACGGTGTTTCCACACTCTCGGAAAAGAGCGGAAGCAGTTTGTTTTTGGGCGCAATGTAGGGGCGTTCCACGCCAAATACCGCGCCGTCCTGGGCGCGCTCTGTCAGGATCCAGTGCATCAGTTCCCCAAAGGGGATGGGCGTCATTCGTTCGGACATGGCGGCTTCCTCCTTGTATTAAGTACGTTGAGGGCTCTGCCCTCAGTCTCCCGCTTAGGGCCGTAACGGCCCTAAGAACCCAAAT
>JAEXTB010000159.1 GCA_023453725.1 Bacillota bacterium
TATGGATAATGTGAAGTTCGTAAGACATAGCACTATACCGCTGGCGCGGTGGTTTTCATAGGTCAGTACTCAGACGCTGCCGGCTGGTAGCGTTGGAGTCCAATCAACTGTTCCACTGGTATCATCCCAATGTGTTTACTAACGCAATCAACAGCCTCTCAATTTCCGGCTGAGCGGCTGTAGTTATTCCGCCTTAATGGCGGTATCAGGCTTAATCATAATCTTGCGCGAAAGTATAAAGTTGAGGAGCGCGATCACGCCTGCGCCAATAAATACTGCTTGATACCCAAACCTCGACCACAAGAGCCCACCGAAAACGGGAATCACCATCGAAGTGACGTGCTGAAGGCTCATACCTGTCGATAGCGTTAGGGTCACATCCGCAGGATCGATGGCAATCTTCGCCAAATACGTTGAGCGCGCCATCTCGACCGCGGCCATTGAATTGTCGATGACATAGCAGCCGGCGATAATCACCGCAGCGATGCCGGTGGGGAAGATGTTGGCGGAGAACGCATATCCGAGACAGATAGCGAACAGCAAAGCGGCCTCCCAGGTCAGAACAAATCGTTCGCCCCGAACATCTATCAGTGTGCCAATGATCTTACGTGTACCGATACTTACGAGGGCCACAATGATGCCCAAGATGGCAAACATCTGAGGTTGTACGTTGAACACCTTGATCAGTACCCATGGCGCAAAAGTCAGGAAAATTTGCTGCCTCGCACCGCTGATGCAGGCCAAAACATAATAGAGGGAATAGCGTTTGCGAAAAACAAATTTTACTTTCCGGACTTTCGGTTCACCTTTCTTCATCATCCCCACCGCCAAAGCGGCGAGCACATAAAAAAATGCGCCAATGATAAATGCGGTCTTATAGGTTATATGCGTATAGTAAAAGCTTAGAAAGACAAAAACATAGGCGATAATGCCGCCGACCAAGCCGAAGGCGCTGACCGCTCCAAGCCTGGCGCCGTAAGACTCCTGTTTGGACAAGGACATGCCGATGGAGGGCGTGACGGTAATTGGGAGAGCATGCGCTTTGAATTATCCGCATTATAAGGGAAACTTTGTATGATAATTATACGTCTTGCCAGATGGTAACACAATCGAAAGATGTAATAGGATGACATGATTTCTCGAATTATGGATATCAAAGAGTTGGTCATACGGGAGGATCTTATGAATTTAGAGAGGATTTTGTCACAAATACTATATAAAATTTGTGACAAGCCCCATCGGAGGAAGCCGCCTTTTTACTAACTGAATCCTTAATTTAGGACCCAAAGATATTTGATAGAGGGGTATCTTACTGGACTCGTTTTGGTTAACTATTTATTCGACATTTATGCAGCAATTTCTTTACAAGTCTTGGACAGTCTATAGTTGTATAATTCTCAACGATCTATACGCAAAAAGAAAACGTTGCAAAGCGATATTCCGAGTTTCTCGCTGTAAATCCAATATTAAGACTTTTGTTCCATCCTTGAAGGTTATCTTGCCGGCAAGGTAACATCGTTCGGATATTTCATCACTTAAAAAACGAAATAATCCTATCTCGGTGTGGAGGGCCAGGGGGCTATATAAGATTCAATCTTTCCCAATAACTACTGCTTTATCTGTAAACTCGTCGTTGTACTTGCTATTCTTCCCACGGGGGATATTGAGCAGTTGTTCAAGTGCCATGCATAGAAAACGCCCACCTCGCCACATTGTAGCGTTGGGGTGGGCGCTTTTGCCAGACTTCTTTGTAACCTCACAAAGTGGCGTTTTCCGAACCTATGATTTACTCCACCGTAACGGATTTCGCAAGGTTACGGGGTTTGTCAATGTCGCAGCCTTTAAGCGAGGAGATGTAGTAGGAAAGAAGCTGCAGCGGCAATACGGAAAGCGACGGCAGCGTGAACGCGTTGCCTTCCGGCAGCCAGAGCACGTGGTCCGCCGCTTCTTCAACACCCGGCGCGCCTTCCTGCGCTAAGGCGATTACATACGCGCCGCGCGCTTTGACCTCCCGGATGTTGCTGATCATCTTCTCTAACAACGGACGGTTGGTGCACAGCGCCACCACAAGCGTCCCTTGCTCAATGAGCGAGATTGTGCCGTGCTTGAGTTCGCCTGCCGGGTATGCTTCCGAATGGATGTAGGAGACCTCCTTGAGCTTTAAGGAGCCTTCCAAAGCCAGCATGTAATCCAGGTTCCGGCCAATGAAGTAGACGTCCTTGTGGCTGAAGAACTGGGAGGCCAGGTACTGCATCTCTTTGTGGTCACAAAGCAGCTTTTCCGCCTTTGCGGGCAGCAGTTTAAGCGCTTCTATCCGCTCCTCAATCACTGCGGGGCTGAGCGTACCGCGCACGGCGCTTAAATGCAGGGTTAGCAGGTAGATCATTGCAAGCTGCGTACTGTACGCCTTGGTGGTAGCTACGGCGATTTCCGGGCCAGCCCAGGTATAGAGCACATCATCGCTCTCATTGGCGATGGCGCTGCCCACCACGTTGACGATGGAAACAATTTTTGCGCCCCGCGCCTTCGCTTCCCGAAGCGCAAAGAGCGTATCGATGGTTTCTCCGCTTTGGGAAATTACGATGCAGAGTGTCTTGTCATTGACCAGCGGATCGCTGTAGCGGAATTCCGAGGCAAGATCGCAGGAGGTGGGGATGCGCAGCGCATCCCGCAGCAGCAGCTGCCCAATGCACCCGACATGCCAGGCGGAACCGCAGGCGATCAGCTGAATCTGCTCCATACTCCTGAGGTAGTCTTCTGTAATATGCTTGAGCTCAAGCTCAATACTGCCGCTGCGCATGCGGGGGGAGAGCGTATCGCGGAGCGCTTTGGGCTGCTCCATGATCTCTTTGATCATGAAATGCTCATACCCGCCCTTTTCGGCGGAGGCGACGTCCCATGTGATGGTTTCGCTTTCGCGCGTGACAGGGTCACCCTGTTTGTCGTAAAGCCTTACTTCATTGGGCGTAATCACGGCAAGCTCGCGCTCGTGGAGCCGCAATACCTTGCGGGTGTGCTGCAAAAGCGCCGGTACGTCGGACGCGATGAAGTTTTCGCCTTCGCCAAGGCCCACCACAAGCGGGCTGTCCTTGCGCGCGGCGATAATGGTATCCGGATGGTCGGAGAACATGATCCCGAGCGCGAACGCGCCTTCCAACAATCCCATGGCCTCCTGCGCTGCAGCAATCGGGTCGCCGTGATAGCAGTAATCAAGAAGCTGGGAGACGATTTCGGTATCCGTCTGGGAGCAAAAAGTGTAGCCATGGCCCAAAAGAAAGTTCCGAAGCGTCATGTAGTTTTCCACAATACCGTTGTGTACCACTGCCACCCTGCCGCTGTGGGACAGATGCGGGTGCGCGTTGGTATCCGAAGGTTCTCCGTGCGTTGCCCAGCGCGTATGGCCGATACCGCAAACGCCGTTCAGTTTTGCGCCATCCTGTGTGCGCTCTTTGAGGATTGCAAGGCGACCCTGCGCCTTGATGACGTCAATGCCTTTGTCCGCTGCTACCGCAAGGCCTGCGGAGTCATATCCGCGGTATTCAAGCTTGGACAATCCATTCAGCAATATCGGCGCGGCTTGGCGCGTTCCGGTGTATCCTACGATTCCACACATGATCTCTACCTCCCATGACGCTCGTGAAAAAATATATACCGATACTATACCTTGCACGTACTAAAAAGGGAAACGAAACTTTTCACAAAAAGGGCAAGGGGCAACGATGACGGATGTTGGGTTGGCGTAACCTACAGCGCGCAGGCGACGGCGGCGGCAAGCCGGACGTTGTTGTAAACGAGCTGGATGTTGGAAGCAAGGCTCTCCCCGCCGGTCAATTCTTTTACCCGCGCAAGCAGGAAGGGGGTGGAGTCTTTTCCGCGGATATTCTGTTCCTGTGCTTCCTGTAGCGCCTGATCAACCGCTTTTTGCATTACATCGGCGTCGAGCGAATATTCCTCCGGGATGGGGTTTGTAATGAGCATGCCGCCCGGATAGCCCATTTCGCGCTGCATGCGGATGGAGGCTGCAATTTCTTCGGGCGTATCCATGCGGTAATCCACCGCAAAACCGCTCTTGCGCGTAAAGAACGCGGGAAGCTCTTTTGTACCGTAACCGATGACGGGTACGCCCTTGGTTTCGAGATATTCAAGCGTCAACCCAAGGTCAAGTATGCTTTTGGCGCCAGCGCAAATGACGGCGACAGGCGTCCCTGCAAGTTCCTCAAGATCCGCAGAAATATCCATTGTGGTTTCAGCGCCGCGGTGTACGCCGCCAATGCCGCCGGTTGCGAATACGCGGATGCCCGCCATGGCGGCAATGATCATGGTAGCGGCAACGGTGGTTGCGCCGTCTTTCTTTTGTGCGCAGAGTATGGGAATATCCCGCCTGCTTGCCTTGGTGACGGAGGTGCCCGCCTTGCCGAAATAATCGATCTGCTCTTCGGTAAGCCCTGCGCACAGCTTCCCGCCGATGATGGCGATGGTCGCGGGTTCTGCGCCCGCTTCTCTTGCAATGCGCTCGCACGTAAGCGCGGTTTTTACGTTTTCCGGGTAAGGCATGCCGTGAGAGATGATGGTGCTCTCAAGCGCAATTACAGGGCGTCCTTCGTTTAACGCCTGCTGTACTTTGGGGCTGATGGAAAGCAAAGGGTTCGTGTTCGTCATGTTGTTCTCCTTTAACATATGCGCGCACTACGCCATAAGCGAAGAAAGTGCGGCGTTGGTCAGTTCTCCTGTCAAAATGCGTTCCCGGGCGGCCAGCAAACCGATCTTTGCACAGGTCTTAGCATCAAGGCCGTTCCACTCCCCATAGATCAATGCGGCGGTCATGGCGTCCCCTGCGCCTGTGGTATCACGGGGCTGGTCGTTGCCGCCAAGAAGCGAAGGGAGAAAGCCCGATTGGGTAGTATCCGCATAATAGATGCCGTCTGCGCCCAGCGAAAGATAGACACGCTTGACACCGCGCTTTAAAAAGAAATCCGCCGCGCGGCGCACGCCGTCATGATCGGAACAATCAAACCCTGTCATCGCCTGCGCCTCAATCCGGTTGGGTTTGATTGCGCGAAGGCGGGATAGAATAGGCAGTACGCGTACCGCCTTGTGTGCGCTTACCGGGTCCACAAATAGCGGGGCAGTAATGTGTTCTGCCAAATAGGATAGCGTCTTAGACGGCAGGTTTGCATCAAGAACGACAAGCGGGGCGCGGTTGAGTTCCGGCAGAAGGTCAAACAGCGCTTCAGGGGAAAGTGTCTCTATGGCGTCCATCTGGTTGATGGCGCAGTGCATATCGCCGTCCGAATCATGTACGCAAAGATAAGTACCGCTGCCGCCCGGGGCGGATATGACATGCGCGGTGCCGATATTGTCCTCATGGCAGCTGTGTAAGAGCACAGCCCCAAAGGCATCCTCTCCCACAGCGGTCACAAGCTCCACGGACAAACCCAGCCGTGCGATACCCCAGGCAATATTTCGGCCCACGCCTCCGGGGCGAAGCGTCACGGTACCCGGGTTGGAATCCCGCAGCAGCAACGGCGCATGGGGCGTCCCCAAGATGTCCATGTTCAGCCCGCCGACGACAAACACCGGCGCTGTGTTATTCTGCTCCGGATTGGTTGCAGGGATGCCGCTCACAGGCGCTCCTCAGGGAAATCAGCTTCAAATACCACTTCTGCGGGTCCTGTCATATAGACGGTATCGTCCTCCGCCCAATCGATATGCAGCACGCCAAGCTCCAAATGGACATCCACGGACCGTCCGGTCAGCCCATTTTTTGCGCACAGCACTGCAGTTCCGCAGGAACCTGTGCCGCAGGCCAACGTTGCTGCCGCGCCGCGCTCCCAGGTGCGCATTTCAATATTGTTGTTGTCGATGACACGAAAGAAATTCACGTTGGTGCGCTGGGGGAACGTTGTATGACGCTCAATAGCTGGGCCATAAGTCCTAAGGTCGAACGTCTTTGGGTCGTCCACCTGCACCGCTGTGTGAGGCACGCCCATGCGTACGGAGGAGTAGCTAAATTCTCTACCTAAGGCGGTCAATGTACGGTTAAGACATTCGCCCTCACCGATGGCGGGAATATCCGCACAATCAAACAGCGGCTTTCCCATATCCACGCGCACGCCTGTAACAGCGCCGCTCTCGCCTAAAAGAAGCTGCGGTTTAATGACGCCTGCAAGCGTCTCTACGGTAAACGCAGGCTTTTTCACGAGACCGCGTTCATACACATATTTGGAAAATGCGCGGATGCCGTTGCCGCACATTTCCGCCTCGCTGCCGTCCGCATTGATAATGCGCATACGGATGTCAGAGGTGGAGGATGGAAGCACGATCAAAAGCCCGTCCGCGCCCACGCCGGTCTGGCGGTGGCAAAGAACGGGAGCAATGGCCAGATAATCTCTAACAGGTTCCTGCATGGCATTAATAAGCAGAAAATCATTTCCAAGGCCGTGTACCTTTGTAAAACGCATAGATGCCTCCTGTGTTTTATTAGGGCGTGATCTTGAACTGTAGTTCATTATACTGCATTCGCCGCCTGTTTTGCACCACACGGCGAAAACTGTTTACACCATGGTAACATATCCCTGTTGTTGCGGGCGGATCATATATTCGTCCCGGCAAACGAATATTCAAGACAACGTGGGCTGTACAGCTGTCGAAATTTATATTATTTTAGTATTAGGCGCATTCTTTGAACCATTGTATTTGGCAAAGGCGCAATGGCCCAAAAGAAAAAGAGAAGGCGGAAAAAGTAGAGCATGCATATTCCATCCGACATTGAAATCGCCCAGAACGCAAAGCTTCAGCCTATCCGGAAAATCGCGGAGCAGGCGCAGATCGCACCGGAATATTTTACTTTCTATGGAAATGACAAAGCCAAGGTTTCCATAGATCTGCTGCGGGAACAGCGACCGGATGGCAAGCTGGTACTTGTGACAGCCATCAACCCCACGCCCGCCGGAGAAGGCAAGACCACCACCACCGTGGGCCTGGCCGATGGATTAAAACGGCTGGGCAAGCGTGCCTGCGTGGCGCTGCGGGAGCCTTCGCTTGGCCCGGTATTCGGCATGAAGGGCGGCGCAGCGGGTGGCGGTTACGCGCAGGTGGTGCCCATGGAGGACATCAACCTGCACTTT
>JAEXTB010000167.1 GCA_023453725.1 Bacillota bacterium
ACGCAATCTTGGTCTGTGCGGTGTCGATCTTGCAATTGACGATCTTGCCGTCTTCGCCAACGAGGACTGCGGCAACGATAGAGTCGACTTGGGCATTACCGTCCTTTTCGCCGGGCTCCGCGGAAGAACCGATGGACGTTACAACACCCATACCCGTTTTGACGGATTTTGCACCGCATGCCGAAAAGGCAAACAATGCAAGAACAAGAACCAGAGTCAACGCGATATACTTCTTCATAGCTTCCTCCTGAAAATTTGCTGTACTTATCGATAACATATGCCGTTACCGTGCAAGTATCATGCTTTGTCAGATAATAAATTAACAAATTGTGAAGGGTGTGTCTATCACAAAAGCTTAGCTAGAATACGTGAGAATGAGAGAATAAAAGAAAATAGTATCCCAACAAACGCCTAAAGGGCTGATTTGGAACCAAAATGACGAAATATGAACATTTGTAAATGAGGGGATATCGACTCCGTGATAAATACCATGAATTGCATGAAAAACTTGTAAGCCGTTTTTAAAGTGTGTTACACTAAGCTGCATAATATATAATCTGTAAAAACACCTGTGAAACAAAATTCGATGGTTTTTGCGCAGATGGAAAGTCCCATGTATAGAAAAACCAGTATTACAACATATTGCAACCTACAGTTTGACCCGCTTTTTGCCCAAGTGCAAGATATCCGGATTGACGATATTGCGCATGCGCTCTCTTTGATTTGCAGGGCCAACGGCCATTTTCGCATCTTCTATTCCGTGGCGCAGCATTCCATACATTGTGCGTTGGAAGCGGCTGCATGCGCATACACCAAAAAGACCCAGCTTCATTGCCTGCTGCATGACGCGGCGGAGGCGTATTTGGGCGATGTGACGCGGCCTTTAAAGCGGCATTTGCCTCTGTATGTGGAGGCGGAGGAAACGTTGCAGCGGACCATATACCGCGCGCTTCAAATCGACCCGCCCACCGATATGGAGCAGCAAGACATCAAATGTTTGGATGACCGGCTGCTTTACCATGAGTTTCTGACCTATCATGGCAGTGAGGTGTGGGACAAGGCGCAAGCGCTTTCCATTGTTTTGCCCCGGGAAGAAATTCCGCATCGGGAGGCGGAGGAAACATTTCTTCGTCTGTTTGAGACGCTCAAGGACTGAATAGTTCCCATAATCCGGAAGGCGGCACGGCCGGATTTACGGGTGCAATACTGTTGCGAGGAGAAACTGCTATGATCCGTTTGCTTCGGGAGAACGAATATGAAGCTGCCAAAGCGCTTGTTGGGCGGGTGTTTGATGCGTACATTGCGCCGGACTATTCGCAGGAGGGCGTAGAGAGCTTTTATACATTCCTCAATGCAATCGGAACTCCTCCAAAAGAAGGCGAAGCCGCGCTGCATCTGTTCGGATACTTTATGCGCAATACGCTTGTGGGCGTTATCGGCGTACGGGAGTGCGCACACATCTGCCTGTTATACGTTGCGCCCGACTACCACAAAAAAGGCATTGCCCGCGCACTGTTCCACACCGTAAGGCAGGATGCCGTGGCGGCAAACGCGGAGTATATGACAGTCCACGCATCGCCATATGGGCGGCCTGCTTACGAGCGGCTGGGATTTGTGGCAACGGGGCCGGAAGAGGAACTTAACGGCATCCGCTATACGCCCATGCAATATGCGCTTAACACCGCATTCACACTCCGCCCCTGGCGTATGGAGGATGCGAAGGGCATTGCAGCGTATGCGGACAATCCGAAAATCGCAAAAAATCTGCGCAACGTGTTTCCCAGCCCATACACCGTGGAGGATGCCAGAAGCTACATAGTGCGCTGCATTGACGCAAGGGAAAGTAGCCAGCTGACCCGCGCCATTGAGGTGGATGGGAAGGCCGTGGGCAGTATCGGCATATTCTTAGGCGAGGACGTCTATGAAAAATCCGCGGAAATCGGCTATTGGCTTGCGGAGCCTTACTGGGGTATGGGCATTATGACGCGCGCTGTAAGAGAACTATCTGAGCTTGCGTTTGCGCAGTACGATATTGTCCGTATCCACGCCGAGGTGTTCGGGGAAAATACGCCCTCCTGCCGTGTGCTGGAACGGGCCGGGTTTACGTTTGAAGGCGTAAAGCGCAGCGCCATCTATAAAAATTGCTGCATACAGGACTCGCATGTGTTTGCTTTGGTGCGCGAAAAATTCCAGCCGCCCGCAAACCATATTCATGCGACCATTGAGCTTGCGTTTGATGCGCTGGATGATACGCGCGCATTGTTTGAAGAATATGTCCACATGCTCGACATCATGATTTATTTTGAGACGTTTGATGAGGAACTTAGTACACTCCCCGGCGAGTATGCGCTGCCGCACGGCCGTCTGCTTCTCGCCAGGTGCGACGGGGAAGCCATTGGCTGCGTCGCCGTAAGGCCATTGACGGAAGGACGCTGCGAGTTAAAGCGCCTGTATGTCAAGCCGAAGTTCCGCGGCATGCATGTAGGTCGCAGGCTTGTGGAGCGCGCCATTCAGGAGTCAAAAGAAGCCGGGTATGTACAGATGCTGCTCGACACGCTGGATATGCTGCAGGATTCCATTTCAATCTTCCATAAGCTTGGGTTTGCGGAAACCATCTCCCTGTATGGGCCTCCCAAGCCGGGCCTTGTCTATATGTCGCTGGGTTTGAGCAAATAGTATTCAATGTTTTGCGGATGTGCGTTGCACATCCGCTTTCTTCATCAGTTCCGTAGAAGGGCCTCCAAAGCGTCCAGGGTGAATACCGGCGCTTTGCAGGCAAACCCTTCGCACAAATAATAGGCTGTGCCGCGTTTGGGGTATGGATAGTCGCGTGTAAAGGGCGCCGCCATTTCAAGCGCAGGGGCGTTTGCAGGCGTCTTCACTAAAGTAAGAACAGACCGCCCTGCATGCTGGATAAGGCTTGCTGCCTGCGCGAAATCCTGCTCTTCCCGGCTGACGCACAGAAGCATATTTTCCGGATATACGGCTTCTGCGATGCCAAACAGCGCATAGCAGTGGGCCATGGGGGCGCGCGCCGCGTGCGCTGCAAGAAAGCCAAGCTGCCTGTCTGCGGCTTGCTGCCACTTGGGTTCTCCGGTCAGCCGCCACAGGCGCGAGAGCAGCAGCCCTGCAGCCGCGTTCCCGGAAGGCAGCGCGCCGTCATACACCTCTTTGGGGCGGCTCAATAACTGCTCCCCTTCTTTTGAATAGGAAAACAGCCCGCCTTCACCCTCATCCCCAAACAGGCTGAGCATGCGCCCCGCAAGAAAAGTTGCCCGCACAAGCAGCGTTGCGTCAAAACCGGCGGCGTACAACTCCAGCAGGGATAGCCCGTAAAACGCGTAATCGGCAAGCAGCCCCTTGTGGTCGGCGCGCCCATCCCGGTAACGGACAAACAAATCGCCTTCGGGCGTTGTCAACCGCTTTTCAATGCTTTGCTGCGCGTCTGTCGCGGCCTTTAAATAAGCGGAGTCCCCAAGTGTAAGGTATGCTTGCGAAAAGGCAATGATCATCAGCGCGTTCCAGGCGGTCAACTGCTTATCGTCGGTGGCGGGGGGGATGCGTTCCTCCCGCAGGCAGAATACCTTTTTTCTGATTGCAAGCATTGCCTCGTCCGGTACGGGCGTCTCTTGGTGATGAAGCAGGTTGGGAATGTTTTTGCCTTCAAAATTGCCGCGCTCCGCGATGCCGTAAAACGCGCAAAACGCATCCGCATCGGCGGAAAGCGCGGTTTTTAATTCCTTCGGTGTAAACACATAAAACTTACCCTCTACACCCTCGCTGTCTGCGTCCTGACCGCAGTAAAAACCGCCCTCCGCGTCGGTAAGCTCACGAAGCACATACCCCAGCGTTTCCTGTGCGGCAAATTTGAGCGCGGGCATGCCGGTCTGGCGGTAGCCTTCCACATACGCCATCGTAAGCAGCGCGTTGTCATATAGCATTTTTTCAAAATGCGGCACGAGCCAACGTCTGTCTGTGGAGTAACGCGAAAAGCCGCCGCCGATATGGTCAAACAATCCGCCGCGGTGCATATGCAGCAGCGTCTGTATTGCTTGCTCCTTTGGCGTATCTTTTCCGGTCTCCTTTGCATAGCGCAATAAAAACAGCAGGATATGCGGCATGGGGAACTTTGGCGCCTGTGAAAATCCGCCATACTGTGATTCGTAGGATTGGGAAACGGACGCCGCCGCTTTGTGCAGCATTGCTTCTTCCGGCGCGCGAGGTGGAAGCGTTTTCTTTGCCTGGTTTCTTAAATAGCGTGCGGTTTCCTCGCCCTGCGCTTCCGCCCGGTCGCGCTCGTTTTTCCACAGCATTGCAATTGCGGGCAGGAGGTCGAGCATCCCGGCGAGTCCGCCCCGGCTGCTCTTAGGCAGGTAGGTGGCTGCAAAAAACGGCTTGGCCTGCGGCGTCATCAATATGGTCAGCGGCCAGCCGCCCTGGCCGGTATATGCTTCGCACACCGCCATGTAGATGCTGTCGATATCCGGCCGCTCCTCACGATCCACCTTGATGCAGACAAAATCCTTATTCAATAAGGCCGCAACCTCATCGTCCTCAAATGATTCGCGTTCCATCACATGGCACCAATGGCAGGTGGCATAGCCGATGGAAAGGAATATGGGCTTATCCTCCTCAACGGCCTTTGCAAACGCTTCAGCACCCCAAGGGTACCAATCCACAGGGTTGTGGACGTGCTGCAGCAGGTAGGGGGATTTTTCTTTTGCCAATCTGTTGGCAGGCCGGGTTTCATTCGCTTGCATACTCATGACCATCCTCCGGGGTTGTATTCGTCCCTATATTTTTGCCATAATTGTATCGTCCTATTTGCAGCTAGTTTATTCTGTTTTACCCGGATTGAACTCAAGAGAATAGATTTTTGAAAATAATAATAAAAACTGTTGACCTTGACGTTACGTCAAGGTGTACCTTGAATTTGTCAGGAGGTTGGAACATGGAGTACACGGTGCAAAGGTTGGGAAAGCTGGCAGGGATCAGTACCAGGACCCTGCGATATTATGATGAAATTGGACTTCTTAAGCCGGCAAGGGTCAATTCATCTGGATATCGGATCTACGGGAAGCAGGAAGTACAAAAGCTTCAGCAAATCCTGTTTTACAGGGAACTTGGGATGACGCTCGAGGGTATTCTCGATATCGTAACGTCGCCGTCGTTTGACAGCGCGCTTGCGCTGCGGGAGCACCGCGAAAAACTCCTGGCAAAACGGGAACAGCTCAATACATTGATTGCGAATGTGGAAAAAACAATCGCAGAATCGGAAGGGAGAACAGTTATGACGGATCAGGAAAAATTTGAGGGCTTTAAACAAAAGCTCATTGACGAAAACGAAGCAAAATATGGCCGCGAAATACGCGAAAAGTATGGCGCGGAGCAGGTCGAACGCTCCAACAAAGCGTTCAGGAACATGACAAAGGAACAGTACGATGCGTTTGAACGGCTTGGAAAAGACATCATCGAGACGTTGAAGGCCGCGTTCGCAACAGGTGATGCGGGCGGAAAGCTCGCTCAGGAAGCCGCAGACCTGCACCGGCAATGGCTGACCACTGCATGGGGCGGCGGCTATTCCAAGGAAGGGCACGCGGGCATTGCGCAGATGTATGTGGATGACGAACGCTTCACGGCTTATTATGATAAAGAGCAGCCGGGTCTCGCGGTATTCTTACGGGATGCGGTGCTGATTTATACCGGAAGCAAATAAGCAGACTGTGTAACCACAAAGCGATTGGCCGTGCCAATCGCTTTTGCTTGTAAACAGCCAAATCCAATCTTACCGGTTTTTCTCATCGCGCACCGCTATTCCCTTTTCTTTGCCTTTTTCAAAATACAGCGTGGCGTTGATCTCGCTGCCGATCAGCACCACCATGCTGGAAATATACAGCCACAGCATCAATACAATGACGCCGCCCAGGCTGCCGTACAGCCGCGCAAAATTGGCAAAGTTGTTTACATACGCGGAAAACAGGATAGAGGCAAGCACCCATACAACGCTGGTAAACGCCGCACCGGGAAGGACCTGTTTGACGCGCAGCTTCCGGTTGGGGATGATGGTATAAAGAAGAATGAAGAGAAACAGCAGCATGGCCATGGGCAAAATGAGCTGCAAAATGTGCGAAAGCGTTACCCCGGTACAGGACCAGCAAAGCCTTGCGGAGAGTTTTGTAATCAGCATATCTCCAAATACGATGGCCACCATTTCTAATAGAATAGAAAACGCGATCAGAAGCGTAAACAAAATCGCCATTGCCCGTACTGTATAAAACTTTCGGGTCTCTTTGATGTCATACGCTCTGTTGAGTCCCCGCGCAATGGCCATGAAACCGTTGGAGGAAGACCAAATGGCCAATATGACGCTGATAGAGAGTATATTCGGGCGGTTGGTGGCGATGATTTCTCTGAGCGTCGTTTCTACAATCTCATACGCGTCCGCCGGAAGAACTTTTAACAGGTCATTCAGCGCTTCCGGCTGGAGCAGCGGCGTATAGGTCAGCACCGTCACAAGAAATATTAAAAAGGGAAACAGCGCCAACAGCAGGTGGTACGCAAATTCGGCCCCCAGAGCGGGTACTTCATCCGCCTGAAAGCGCAAATATAGCTTCTTAAAAAAATGAAATGTCCGCTGTATGAGGGACTTTTTCACGGCAGCTCCTTATATACACCGCATTGGTGCATGAAACAGATTGCTTTAGTATTCCCGCTTGGCGTTGTTTTGAAAGAAGCGTTTTTGACAGGCGCAATGAAAATAAAAAGGTACCTGACAAAAATGCTTGACATAAAGATAAGGTACCTGTAAAATCGAGGATAAGGTACCTTATTAATTTGCAGGAGGAAGCAGCATTGGACGAAATTACGAACAAGGACGATTTGCTTTTTGAGAAGCTTTCCCGCATCCAGTGGCTGATGCACCGTTACCATCAACAAAAGCACAGGGAATACGGCCCCATGGGCAACCCGCACCGCGGGCAGGGCCGGATTTTGACCCTTTTAAAATTGCAGCCTCAAATCAGCCAGAAGGATCTTGGATACTTGCTGGATATGCGGCCGCAGTCTCTGGGCGAATTGCTGATGAAGCTTGAGCGCAGCGGCTACATCACCCGTACGCCTTCGGAGGAAGATCGCCGCATTCTCAACATCAGGCTGACGGAAGAAGGGGAAAAAGCCGCGGAACAGGCGGGGCAAAAGCCGGACTTTGGAAGCATGTTTGATTGTTTAAGTGCTGAGGAGCAGGAGACGCTCAGCATGTTGTTAGGACGCGTGATCACCTCTCTGGAGCAACAGTTGGGAGACGCGCAGGAAGAAGGCGAACCTATGTGGCGTGGGCCGTTCGCCCAGCATATGCCGTTTGACCCGCGCATGGTGCCCCCGCACGGCCGCCCTGCTTTTGGATGGCCCGGCATGCCGGATCATCCGTCAGGATGTGACCCCCGCCGCGGGCGTCACTGCGGCCACAGGCCGGAGCATAAGCCGGATCAGGAAGACTGAGAGTTGCATGAATTACAACATAAAAGCGCTGCCGATCATTTGGCGGCGCTTTTATATGCATTTCGTAGAATAACAAAAGGTTTTACATCCATGTCCCATTCTGATACGCTAAAATACACACCGCGATTGCTGCATAGGGGAGAAGAATATGTTTTTTGACGCGCTACAGCTTGTTGGCGGCATCATCATGGCTTTTGGCCAAATCCCGCAGATTGTACAGATTATTAAAACAAAATCCGCACGAGACCTGAACATCAAGACATACCTGATGATGTGCGCGGGCATCCTGCTGATGGAAGCGTATGCCATCAACCTTGTTTTCCACGGCGCGGGCGGCGCGTTTTTGATTACAAATTCTACTTCTCTGATTGCTTCAGTTGTCATGATCGCGCTGATTTTGAAATATGGGAAAAAGCGCAGATAAAGGTCTTATCATCCTGTGATATAAATAAAAACTTTATCGTAATTAAAAAAGAATGCTTGTATTCCCGGTAGGGTTGCGTTACAATAAGCCCATCAACTTAATCGTTATATCAAAAAGTATATTTTTTATAAAAAACGTTCGGAAAATTAACATCGTAGTTAAGGAGCACTCTTTGGGCAGAACGACCATCAAACAAATAGCGCAGGCCGCCGGTGTTTCGACCGCCGCCGCATCCTTTGCGCTCAATAACAAACCGGGCGTGAGCGAGGAAACCAGGGAGCGCGTGCTTGCCGCAGCCAAAGAGCTCAATTACTTTATCGACGAAAACGCCAGAAGCCTGAAGACCAAGAAAAGCGGCTATCTCGGCCTGATCGTCACCGATATCAGGAACCCATTCTTCGCGGGGATTGTGCACGAATTTAATCGTTATGCGGAACAGTCAGGCTACCGGGTACTGCTTGGGATTTCCAACGACAGCATTAAAAAAGAGGCCGAATATATCCGGATGTTTGTGGCCAAAGGCGTAGAGGGCATTGCCATCGTCCCCTCCATTGAACATTCGAAGGGTGTCACGCACCTGGACCCGCTGGAGAAACTGGGCATTCCGTTTGTGTTCTGCTCCACCTTCTATGAAGGCGTGAAAGCGAACTGTGTCATGACGGATCTTCAGGATGGGCAAAAGCAGATGATCCGCTACCTGCTTGGGCAGGGCATGAAGAAGATATTCCTGCTTACCGCGCCAAAAAGCCTTGCGCTGTCACGTTTGCGCATAGAAGGATTTAAGCAGGCTTATATTGAAGCGGGCGAGGCGTTTGAAGAGGATTGGATTGTAGAAATATTCCCCAATTTTGAACAGGGGTACTCCATCATGGAACGGCTTTGGCAGTTCAGGCCGGATGCGATCGCCACAATCAACGACTTTATGGCCATGGGCGTATTAAAGGCGCTCCAGGACATGGGCGCAAAAGTACCATATGATATTTCTGTTGCAGGGTATGACGACCTCCTGTATTCCTCCCTGCTCGAAACCCCGCTTTCTACCGTCAAACAGCCGGTGGAGGAGATGTGCCGCCATACCGTGGACCTTTTGTTAGAGTGCATCCAGTCGGGCGATCTGAACGCACAACGGACGATGTTTTTGCCTCCCGTATTAAAGATCCGCAATTCCACCAGATAGTACAGTAAAGTTAAATGCTTGATTGATTAAACGATTAATATACTATGTTTGATTAAACGATTAATAAAATCTTCCATAAAGCTGACTTTTGAGACCCTCCGAGGGTACCACGCAGCATCAAAAAAGGAGAATGATACAATGAAGCGCTCGGAACTGAACCAAATCATGAGAGAAGCGGTGGCTTTTATTGAGGAGCACCGGTTCAAACTGCCTCCGTTCATCACCTGGCCCGCGAAGGACTGGGAGAACAAAGGGCACGAGTACGACGAAATACGGGACAACATGCTTGGATGGGATATTACGGACTTCGGTTCCGGTGATTACCGGAAGGTCGGCCTGTTGATGATCACCATCCGCAACGGCAATTTTGATAAAGAGAAGTACATCAAACCCTATGCGGAAAAACTGCTCATCGTCAAAGAAGGCCAAATTACACCCTACCATTTCCACTGGAGCAAGATGGAGGATATCATCA
>JAEXTB010000200.1 GCA_023453725.1 Bacillota bacterium
CGATTATTACCGCGGTGTGATTTTGTTCTGCGACTCCATGCATCCTGTGCGGTTGATGCCCATGCATTTTGGGCGGGCGTTCCGGCCGCCGGAAGTATTTTTTGAGGAAGTTGCTCCGCTCACGACACTGCTCCTGCCACCGGCTGTAGACAGCAGCATTTTATGCCCCATGTGCCGGGAGGGAAAACAACCGATTTGACAGCAAAAGCGCCGTTAAGGCGCTTTTGCTATTGAAATCAAAATTTCATGTTACAGCCCGTGTATACGGACTTCCACGACCCGGCCTATGATCTGCACATCTCCGCTTGCGATTACCATAGGTTCATAATTTGGATTAGCAGGGTAGAGAATGAGCTGATTTCGAACCCATTTGACATGACGCAGCACCACTTCATCATTGATGCGGACAACCGCGATCTGTCCGTTTTCCACACGCGGCTGCAGGCGAACAAGTATAAGCGCACCCTCCACAATGTGGGCGTCCGTCATACAGTCGCCTTCAACCTCCATAAAGAAGAATTCGCCGTTTTGAATATCGGAAGCAGGAACCGAAATGCGGTCCTCAACATTTTCTTCCGCCAAAATGGGTAACCCCGCATGTACCCGCCCAACGACAGGAACCTGCACCATATTAAATGCAAAAGATGAAGAGGGCGCAACATCCCGTCCCAGCAAATAATCCGTACTCACGGAAAATAGATCCGCAAGGCGCAGCAGCATTTCCTGAGGGAGAGAGGCTCTGCCGTTTTCATATTTACAGATGGCGGCTTTTTGCACGCCTAGAAAATTACCCAGCATATCCTGAGTGTAGCCATTTTGTACGCGCAAATCCTTAATCCGGTTCATGGGTTCACCTGCTTCTTATATAGTACGTCCGATAACGCTTGTATCTGCCTCTATTGTATCCCATATGGAAACCCGAAGCAAGTATATCATAACCCTGTCTAGTAATATTTTCTATATTTGCGCTTGACGGTTTCCAAATTGGATACTATAATAAACATACGACATCAAACGGGCGTTGCCTGGAAACTATTTGTTAAAAACGTGCATACATACGCGTTTTTTATCCATCAATTGGCTTCCTTGGCAGAGCAGCACGTTTTTTATTTCAAATAATGTTTCCATATTGGAAACCAACTAAGGAGGGTGTTCTGATGGCCGGAATTTTATTGTGCTTTGTACTCCCCGGAATATTAATTGGGCTACTGCTGGGAGAAAGTCTGCAGGCTGTAAAAAGAAAGGCACGCCTTTTGGAACAAAAGCGTGCCCGTGAAAACCGTCGGCAGTTATATATACACGATATGCGCAGTGACGCCTACTGCATGCTACCAAGCAGGCATGCGGCGTAAGTTACTGCATCGCTTTTTGAGCCAGGGTGTTGTCAACCAACTCATTGAAGGGGATCTTTGCCTTAAGCTCGCCTGCTGAATCTATAATGGTGAGCATGCGTTCAAAGTCCTTTTCCTCCATCGTGGGTTCGCTCTTCCAAGAGTCTGTCTCACGGTAGTTATGCGCAACAGAGGTCAGCACTTCAAGGCTTGCATCCGGGAAGAAGGGTTGTATGGCCTTGGCCACTTCTTCATCTGTTGCGCTCATGACCCATTTTTGCGCTTTATAGATTGCCCGCAGGAAGCTTTCTACAAATGCGGGGTCATCTTTTAGCATCTGCTTGCTGACCATATAGGTGGTATAAGGCACCTCGCCGGAGGCCTCGCCAACGCTTGCCACGATATAGCCTTTGCCCGCGAGTGTAAATGTGGAGGCCACGGGTTCAAACAGCGTTACATAATCACCTGTGCCGCCTTCAAACGCGCCGCCCATCAGGTTAAACTGGATGTTATCAATCACCGTGACATCCGTGCCAGGCGTCAGCCCATGCTGCTTGAGCACGTAGAGGAACGTCATTAGCGGCATGCCGCCTTTTCTGCCACCGATAATCGTCTTGTCTTTTAGACTTTCCCATTGAAAATCCGGCTCTTCTGTACGGCCAATCAGAAAAGAGCCATCACGTTTTGTGAGCTGTCCAACGATTACGGGATGGTCTTCCTTGCCTTCATTATAAACATATACGCCGGTTTCCGGTCCCATCAAACCGATATCCGCCTGGCCGGAGAGGAGCGCGGTCATTGTTTTGTCGGAACCGCCTCCGGTGGTGATCTCCACTTCCAATCCTTCTTCTGCAAAGTATCCGTTTGCCGCAGCCACATATTGCGGTGCATAGAATACCGAGCGCGTTACCTCATTGAGGCGTACCTTCCTGATCTCCTGCTCCTTTGCGCAACCCGCAAAGGCAAGGCAGACAATAGTAGCAAGCAACAGCAGAGCAACAAGCCTTTTCATGCGAAGCCACCTCCATATTCGTCAAACTAGACTATGGATATGGTATGCCGCATGAACTTTTTTCGTGAGAGGGCAGATACCTTAAGCGTTTAAAAACAGGCTTGGCGCGCGCTTGCGAAGCTGTGCGCCAAGCAAAGACGCAAGCATCAGTTTCAACAGGTCAAGCGGAAGGAAAATATATACAAGATAAACCGCGCGGGAGAGTGCCAAAGGTTTTGCAAGATAAGCGGAAGAGATAAGCGCCATATATCCCACGCCGCAAAGCTGGACAAGCAGAATAATTAAAAATCCGCCCAGAATAAACGACATTTTCTTTCCTCGGTACAAGGTAAGCGAGGCGGTCTTGCTCAACAAAGGCGCAGCAGCTATAAACGCGAGCAAATATCCGAATGTCGGATCAAAGATGTACCCAATTCCGCCTCCGTTCGCAAATACCGGGATGCCGATCATCCCAATGAGTACGTAAATAAGCTGTGAAAAGAACGCGGCCGAAGGCGGCAGCAACAGCCCCGCAAGGTAAACAAACGCAGTCTGCAATGTCATCGGCACGGGATAGGGGGGGATTGGAAACTTGATAAATGCGCCTACTGCTGTCAACGCCGCAAACATTGCCGCAAACAGCATGGTCCGTAACGAAAGTTTCATTTTGCACCGCCTAATGTTAACTTGTATTTTTTTATAAGTTTACAATACGGCGGAGGATTTGACAAGCGCGGTATTATCTTTCGTAATTTTATATGTTACAGATTGCACAATTTGCGGTAGAATAGAAAAGGATGCGCGTCAGGTGACGCGCAAAAAAGTGCTGTAAGGAAGGTAAAGAAGTTGCTTCAGTTCCAACCGATCCGTCTTGCGGATAAGGCGATTATTGATCCATATTTAAAACCGCACGCATTTGAATGTTCTGAGTTTACATTTACCAATTTTGTCATTTGGGGCCAAGACGAGAAAATACAGTGGGCAGAGCAGGACGATGTGCTCTATATCCGGCTGCAGTTTGCGAAGAAACAGCATCCGTTCCTGTTTCCCCCGATCCCCAAGGATTTTTCAATGGACTATGTCAAAGCGCTCGAACCCGCATACGAGTACTTCCATGCGATTGGTGTTGTGCCCCGGTTCCGCGCTGTCAGTGGCCGGTTTGTGGAGCTGTTTCAGAATCATGCGCCTTTGTTCTCCCTCACAGCTGACCGAAACACGTTTGATTATATCTACAGCGCGGAAGATTTGATCACGCTCAAAGGCCGCAAATTTCATGCAAAACGCAACCATATCAACCAGTTCACTTCCCAGTACAGCTTTACATATGAGCCGCTTACGCAGGAGAGAACGCAGGAATGTATGGAGCTTTACATGAGCTGGCTGCAGGAAAAGGACATCAACGAACCCGGCATACTTGGCGAAATGAAGGCAATCTCTTTCCTGCTGCCCAATATGGAGGCGCTCCAGGTAAAGGGCGGCTGCATTTATGTGGCAGACAAGCTTGTCGCGTTCTCTTTGGGGGAACAGGTCAAAGAGGATATGGCAGTGATCCATATTGAAAAAGCGGACGCCTCCTACGCAGGGCTTTATGCCGTTGTTAACCAGCAGTTTGCAGAGCACGCATGGAGCAATATGACGTATCTCAACCGGGAGGAGGATATGGGAATCCCCGGTATGAGAAAGGCCAAGCTATCCTACCAGCCTGTAAAATTAATTGAAAAATACGATGCCGTACTAAGGCCTTAATAAGCTTGTGTCAAGGCTGTGAAACGAGCGTAACAAATGTTTTATGACGCCATCCCGGGCCTATAAAAACCTTGACGCACCCTTTCATTTGCTATACACTTAGTCTGCAAACATATGTAAAGGAAGGTAAGAAGAATGCCGCAGGAAGCCGCCAGCTTTTTTCAGAGTCCTACACTATTGATGATCTTACTCGCGGTCGCGATGGTCGCTTTTATGATCATTCCGCAACGCAGACGCGAAAAAAAGGTCAAAGATATGCTCAATGCCCTTAAGCCGGGAGACCGTGTGCGGACAATCGGCGGTATCTATGGAACCATCGGTTCCATCAAGGATGACGTTGTTACGCTTATTGTCGGGCCGGACAAGGTTCGCCTCGTTTTTGCCCGCGGCGCGATCTCTACAGTTGAGAATGTAGCGGCAGAAAACACCATGACCGAAGAGGTTAAGGAAGTTAAATAAAAATTTGCTCTACACACATACCGGCAACCATGTTGCCGGTATGTTTTTTTTTTCATGCGCATAGGTATTGCCATAGGAGTTTAGGGGGAATACCATATGAAGACGAAGCGCAGGAAAAAACAGCCGGAAAAAGGGAATGGAACGCTTTTACGGGTTTTAAAAGCTTCCCTGCTTGGGTGCGTGGTTACCATCATCGCCATACTGTTGTTTGCACTGCTCTTGAAAATTGAACTTTTGGGTGAGGATTCCATTCCTGTGATGACCAGTGTCATCAAGGCGCTATGTGCCGCATTCGCCGGCCTGCTCGCTGCGCGCGGCTGTCAGGAACGGGGATGGATATGGGGAGGTATCGGAGGTGCATTTTACGTGCTGATCTCCTTTGTCGCATTCTCCCTGGTGGAAAAGACCCTGGCATTTACACTCGGCCTTTTGGCCGACATGCTGATGGGATTTGTTGCCGGCATTGCAGGCAGTCTGATCCTGCAGCTAAAAAAGCCAGCTTAGCTGGCAAGGTGTGTGTTCTGCTTGTCAATTGCGCCCCAAAAGCGTATAATAACACAAGTTATGAGCGAAGAGTTCAGGCGATGACGCCGGGGAAAAGGAAACCCGCAACGGCCCAATGCCACATGTCGGTGCAGGACAGGCGGTCAGGGAAACGATGGGGTACTTGCTCCGGATTCAGGGCCTTATAAAAAAGGAGAGTTGTTTTTTGGCTTCCAAACTAAAGATTATTCCATTGGGCGGCGTAGCCGAGATCGGCAAGAACATGACCGTAATTGAATACGGGAAAGACATTGTTGTGATCGATTGCGGGCTTATTTTCCCTGATGAGGAAATGCTGGGCATTGATCTCGTAATTCCAGATATGACGTATCTGGAGAAAAACATAGACAAGCTCCGCGGTTTTCTGATTACACACGGGCATGAAGATCATATCGGCGCATTGCCTTTTGCTTTGCAAAAGTTCCCCGAAGTACCCGTTTATGGAACAAAGCTGACCATCGCCCTCATCGAGCACAAGCTTGATGAACACAAACTAGGCAAGGAAATGCTTCATTGCGTAAGCCCGGGGGACACGCTAAGGCTGGGCTGCTTCCACATTGAGTTTATCAAAACATGTCACTCCATTGCCGGAGCCGTCGCGCTTGCCGTAACAACGCCTATTGGCACCGTCATCCATACCGGCGATTTTAAGGTGGACTATACGCCTATTGACGGCGAACCTATGAATATTGCACGCTTTGCGCACTATGGGTCAAAGGGCGTCCTTGCGCTGATGTCGGACAGCACCAATGTGGAACGTCCGGGCCATACCCAATCTGAGCGTGAAATCGGCAAAACATTTGAGCATTACTTTGATACCGCAGAAGGCCGTGTCATTGTTGCGTCGTTTGCCTCCAACATTTATCGTATTCAACAGGTCGCGGATGTGGCTGTGGCACATGGGCGCGTCATTTGCTTCCAGGGGCGCAGCATGGTCAATATCGCGCAGACGGCCATTGAGCTCGGTTACCTCAATATTCCCGAGGAAAGCATTGTAGAAGTAGAGAAGCTGCGCAAATACCGGGATGATCAGGTTTGCGTCATTACCACCGGCAGCCAGGGCGAGCCGATGAGCGGATTGTTCCGCATGGCCAACTCCTCACATAAGCTGAATATCGGCAAGGGCGATACTGTGATTATTTCCGCTTCCGCCATACCCGGAAATGAACGCGGCGTAGCCCGCGTGATCAACCAACTGTTTCAAAAAGGTGCGATGGTCGTTTATGATCAAATGGCGGATGTCCATGTTTCCGGACACGCGTGCCGCGAAGAGCTGCGACTGATGCTCAACCTGACCAAGCCCAAGTATTTTATTCCTGTGCATGGCGAATACCGGCATCTCTACATGCATGGGCAGCTTGCCCAGGAGATGGGTGTAGACCCCGAGCGCGTATTCATGACGGATATCGGGGATGTTGTGGAGCTTACTGTAAACGCGGGGAAAATTAACGGCAGCGTACCTGCCGGCAGCGTCATGATAGACGGCCTTGGCGTGGGCGATATTGGAAACGTGGTGTTAAAGGACCGCCGCCTTTTATCCCAGGACGGACTTGTTGCCATTGTCATTGCGCTGCAGAAAAAAACCGGCAAACTTATGGCTGGTCCGGAGCTGATTTCCCGTGGTTTTGTGTATGTACGGGAATCAGAGGATCTCATCAACGAGGCCTGCGATCTCCTGCGTCCGCAGGCGGCGCTGTTTGAACAGCACCACCAGTCCGATTGGTCAAATATCAAAAACGGCATGCGCAACTCCCTGCGCGAATATCTGTATAATAAAACCAAGCGCAATCCGGTGATATTGCCGATCATTGTAGAAATTCCATAAACGAAAGGCGCTGCGGTTGCGGCGCCTTGTTCTTAAAAGAGGGGGGATAGAGATGGCGGTTCAAGAAGCGGCGCACGCCCTTGCATCCGCGCTGCGCCAAAGCGAGGAGTACACGGCATATATCAATGCGCGGGAAAAGGCTATGGAAGACGACAGCATTCGTGGGTTTTACAAAGAGTATAAACGGCTCCAAATTCAGGCGCAGGCTGACGCGGTGGCCGGCAGGCAATCTCCCCAGACGCTTGCGCAGCTACAGCGTATCGGCGAGCTGCTCCAATTTGACCATGACGCCGCGGAATTTTTACTGGCAGAATACAGGCTTAACAATCTGTTGGGAAATGTCTATAAGATATTGGCGGAGGCAGTGGATACTGATCTGAGCATGCTGGAAGGGTGAGGGCTTACACTCCCGCTTTGTTGCGCGGCCTGCCTTAAATTGGTATCATTGCCGCAAGCGGCGATGATACGGCTTATTCTTATTCGCGTGCGATATTCGCCTACGGCGAACGCACATCCGCAGATTATACCCTTCGTTTCGCTTCTATGGTATAATGATTGAAAGGCACGCGATATGCAACAACGGAGGAATCTTATGCCTGAAAAGCGGCGATTGAACGGGCCGTCACCGGCCTTAAAAAATACATGGCGAATTTTGCGGCCCTTTTTGGTGCTGGTATTAAGCCTCGCCATGACGTATGCGGTATTTGCAATCGGAATTAACTTTGTATTGGACCGTTACATCAAACCTGTAAACAGCAACGATGCTACCCCTGTGGCATTTGTGGTGGAAAAAAGTGATTCTGCAAGCGCTGTGGCAACAAAGCTATATAAAGCCTTTGGGGAAGAAGAACCCGGGCTTATTTCGAACACAGCAGTTTTTAAGGTGTATGTCGATTTTGTTGGCAAGGCGAACAAGCTTAAGGCAGGCACTTACATTCTTTCAAGAAATATGGATATTCCTGAGATTGTTGATATTATTTGCGCAGGCAACGCGCCCCGGCAAGCCGTAAAGCTCAAGGTGCAGGAAGGTTATACCATAAGCGGTGTGCTGTGGTCCATGCAGCAGGCCGGACTTACCGTGGACGAGCAGGAGTTTTTGCGCCTGTGCAATGATAAAAATACATTTCAGACCTTCCCGTTCCTCGCTTCCATTGAGGAAAATTCAGAACGGCCACGGGACTATTTCCTGGAAGGATACCTTTTCCCGGATACTTATGAGGTATTTGTAGACGCTACGCCCGAGAGTATCGTTAACAAGATGCTGGTGCGGTTTAACGAAATATTCACGGAAGAATACTTGGCCCGCGCCAAAGAGATGGATATGAGTGTGGATGACGTCATTACTCTGGCCTCTATCATTGAACGCGAGGCATCCGTAAAAGAAGATTTCTACAAGGTATCGGCCGTATTCCACAACCGTCTAAAGGCAGGGGAACGCCTGCGCTCCTGTGCAACCATGCAGTACGCTTTAAAAGTGAACAAGTACGTCTATACCCAAGAAGAGCTCGCGACAGATTCACCCTACAACACGTACATGTACGCAGGGCTTCCGGCAGGGCCAATTTCAAACCCCGGAAAATTGGCGATAGAGGCTGCGTTGTATCCCAATGAAGAGTATGTGGATGATGGCTATATGTATTTCTGCAACATGGAGCTTCCGGAAAACAAAGCACTGATATTTGCAAAAACGCTTGAGGAGCATGAAGCGAATGTCGCAAAATACTCCCAATATTGGTCCTGATATGAAAATTCCTGAACTGCTGGCCCCTGCGGGCAATATGGAACGCTTTTACACGGCATTGCGCTTTGGCGCAGATGCCGTGTATGTCGGTATGCAGCAAATGAGCTTGCGTAATTTTGCGGACAACTTTACGCTGGATCAGCTCTTTGAAGCGTGTACATTTGCGCGCAAGAACAATAAACGTGTCTATGTCGCCGTAAACGCCTTTGCGCGGAATGATGAATTGTTAAGCCTCCCCGCTTTTTTGCGGGATCTTTTATCGGCAGGCGCGGATGCGCTTATTGTCAACGATCCCGGTGTCATTCGTATAACAAGAGAACATTTACCGGAAATGGAGCTTCATCTAAGCACCCAGGCGAATACCCTAAACGCTCATGCAGCGGCATTCTGGCATGAGCAGGGGATCAAGCGTATTGTACTGGCGCGTGAACTCTCCTTAGCGGAAGTCCGTGCGATTAAAGAGCATGTGCCCACGCTTGAGCTTGAGATGTTTGTGCATGGGGCAATGTGCGTTTCCTACTCCGGGCGCTGTCTGTTAAGCAATTACATCAATGGGCGCGATTCCAATAAGGGCGAATGCGCGCAGCCCTGCCGCTGGACCTATGAATTGCGCGAGCGCGGAAAAAACGGGGAGTACTTATCTATTGAACAGGATGAACGCGGGACATATGTGTTGAACTCCCGTGATTTGAATTTGCTTCCGAGGATCCACGAAGTGCTTTCCACTGGTGTTGACAGCTTGAAGATCGAAGGCCGCATGAAAAGCGTTTACTATGTCGCTACTATAATCAACGCCTACCGTATGGCGCTGGATGCTTATCAAAACCGGTCTTTGCAGGAGCCGCCGGAAGCGATGCTCATAGAAGAACTGGAAAAAGCCAGCCATAGGCCGTATACCACGGGCTTTGCTTTTGGAGATCCGGGCCCTGAGGGACAGGCGACGCATAGTGCAAGTTATGTGCAGACACACGAGCTTTCCGCAGTGGTACTCGAATATGACGCGGTACAGGGCCGTGTGCTCATCGAGCAGCGAAACCGCTTTTTCCTTGGGGATATGCTGGAGGTGTTATCCCCCGGCAGCCTCTGGCAAAGTATTGTGGTTTCTTCCATGAAAACCGAAGAAGGGGAAGAGGTCGCTGCTGCACCTCATCCGCAACAGCGGTTATGGATCGCGGTGGATCAACCGCTGCATACAGGTGATATGCTTCGCAAAAAGCTTTAAGGAGAATATTTTTATGGGAGATCGTGTGCTGCAATTACGGCCGATAGAAGACTCCGATCTTACAATGATGGACGCATGGCTCCATAAACCCTACATCCTCAAGTGGTATGAGGATCCCGAGGCATGGCTCGATGAAATTCGGCAACGGACAGGCGCATACGCTTTTATCCGGCATTTCATCGTAATGGAGGGCAACCGGCCGATGGGATTTTGCCAGTATTATGATTGTTATGATGCGGGTGAGGACTGGTATACGGT
>JAEXTB010000245.1 GCA_023453725.1 Bacillota bacterium
CCCCGGCCCCATGCTCCCAAAGCACGTGCGCTACCGGACTGCGCTACACCCCGCTACCGTTTCGCGTTACCGCTCTTAGCGACGTTTAATAATATACAACAACGAATATCAAATGTCAACCATGAAATTTTATCCCCATTTTTGGGCTTTTTGCAATGAGCCACAATCCGCACGATACCGGGGAAGCCACTTTCCTTGCATGCGCCGCTTGAAGCCGTTATAATAAAACTGTATCATAGCGCCCAAATGGGCGTAAAAAGGTGGAAGTTAATTTGGAAATGATCAGCGCTTCCTATGAAGCGCAGGAAATCACAAGTGCGCTCTTCATGGAGCTTTCACAAAGAAATCTTAGGTATCACATCGAATCCTACGGTTGCCAAATGAATGCGCACGACAGTGAGAAGATTGCGGGCATGCTTACCGCAATCGGATATCAGGCGGCTCAGAACAAAGAAGAAGCCGATTTGATTCTTTTTAATACCTGCTGTGTACGCGAACATGCGGAAAAGCGCGTGTTCGGCAATGTCGGCGCGCTTAAAAAGCAAAAGGATGACAACCCGGGGCTGATCATCGCCGTATGCGGCTGCATGATGCAGCAGCCTGATGTGGCAAAGAAGCTGTACGAGCGCTATCCGTTTGTAAACCTTGTGTTCGGCACGCACAGCCTGCATGAATTCCCCATGCTGCTCTCGCTTGCCTTGCAGGGAGAGAGGCCTTTGAGCGTACACGATACGCAGGGGGATGTTATTGAAGGTCTGCCGGTCAAACGCTTACCCGGCGTGTCTGCCAGCATCAACATTATGTATGGGTGTAACAACTATTGTTCCTACTGCATCGTGCCCTATGTGCGCGGGCGTGAGCGTTCGCGTCAGCCGGAGCATATTTTGGAAGAGGCAAGGTCGCTTGCCGCCCAGGGATATAGCGAACTTCAGCTATTGGGCCAGAATGTCAATTCTTATGGAATAGATTTGGGTACCATCTCGTTTGCAAAGCTCTTGGGGCAAATAAACGAGGTGGAGGGAATCCGCCGCATCCGGTTTATGACGTCCCACCCCAAAGACCTTTCGGATGAGCTGATTGAAGCCATGGCCAATTTGGATAAGGTGTGCGACCATATCCATCTGCCCGTACAGGCCGGAAGCGATAGGATTTTGCGCCTGATGAACCGGGGATACACCCGCGCGGAGTACCTGACACTTGTAGAAAAGCTGCGCAAAGCCAATCCTGATATCGAGCTCACCACGGATATCATTGTAGGATTTCCGGGGGAAACAGAAGAGGATTTCCTAGAAACGCTCTCTTTGATTGAGGAAGTAGGCTTCTCTGCGGCGTTTACGTTTATGTACTCCCCGCGCAGTGGGACAAAGGCCGCAACCATGCAGGATCAGATTGAGCAAGCTGTGAAAAAGGATCGGCTGCACCGGCTCAACGCCCTGCAGGAACAGATGACAAGAAAGACAAACGAGCGCTATATCGGCCGTACCGACGAGGTGCTGGTGGAAGGATGCGATACCCGCAAGGAACCCATGCTGTATGGGAAATTATCCAGCTTTAAAATGGTCTATTTCCCCGGAACTCCCGACAAAATTGGCTCTTATATGAGGGTTTGCGTGCAAAAAGCGCACAATAATTCTTTGATAGGCGCTGTAGAAGACGTATAACAACAATATATTTAGGAAGGACATCAGGTATGATATTAGATAAAGCTAGGGAATTGGGCCTTGCGTTAAGTGAATCTCAGGAATTTTTACGTATGCAGTGCGCGCGGGAGATCATGGATGGAAACGATGCCGTTACATTTGCTCTTGCCGAATATAAAGAAAAGCAGGATCAGCTTGTCGATCTGTTATCCGGCGAGGATCCGGACAGGCTTTTAGTCGCTTCGCTTTCGCGCGATGTGGAAACGCTGCAGGAGCAGCTTCTTGAAAACCCTGTGTTTGCGGAAACCATGGCTGCGCAAAACGCATTTCAGCTTTTGATGAACCAGGTCAATGGCGAGATCGCGGCATGCATCGGCGGACAGACAGGCAGCCGCGGCGGTTGCGGCGGCGGTTCCTGCGAAGGCTGCAAAGGCTGTCATTAATCGATAAGAATAAATTTGTGCTGGAAAAGGGGGGAGCCTATGCCCGGCACTTTGACGCCTTTGATGCGCCAATATCTGGATGTTAAGGAAAAGTACAGCGATTGTTTGCTGATGTTCCGCCTGGGGGACTTTTACGAGCTGTTTTTTGAAGACGCCGTTACCGCCTCCAGGGAACTTGAAATTGTATTGACAGGCCGTGATTGCGGCCTTGAGGAGCGCGCGCCCATGTGCGGCGTGCCGTATCATTCTGTAGAAGGGTACGTCAACCGCCTGATTGAAAAAGGGTATAAGGTTGCTATTTGTGAGCAGCTTTCTGATCCGGCACTTAGTAAAGGCCTTGTAGAGCGGGACGTGGTACGTGTTATCACCCCGGGCACCGTCATTGAAGAGACGATGCTGGAGGAAAGCAAAAACAACTTTCTGCTCTCCCTGTTTTACCAGGAGGAGCGGATTGGTTTTGCATACGCGGATGTCTCTACCGGGGGGTTCTTTGTAGGGGAACTTTATGGCGGGGATATCAACACCCAGCTAAAGGATGAAATTGCACGCATAGCGCCTACGGAGATTTTGGCGAGCGATGCGCTGTTTTTGCAGGCCGGGCTGACAAGAAGCCTGTCTTCTGCCTATTTTTTGCAGAACTACGCCGGTTGGGCATATGAAGAGAAAGCGGCCGAGGCCCGCCTTTTGCGGCATTTCCAGGTGGCTTCTCTGGATGGCTTTGGTGTCTCACAAATGCGTTACGCGATCTCTGCGGCGGGCGCGTTGATGGCATATCTTGAGGAAACGCAGAAAAATGCGCTCTCCCATATACAGACCATACGCCTGATGAACCGTTCCGCCTATATGGTGCTGGATTCTTCCACACGCCGCAATCTGGAACTGACAAAGCCCTTGCATTATGGCGGCAGTAAAAAGAACACACTTTTATACTTGCTGGATGAAACCAAGACTGCTATGGGCGCGCGGCTGCTGCGGGGCTGGGTGGAACAACCGCTGCAGTCGATTACGGAGATCGACTTTAGGCTTTCTGCAATTGAGGAGCTGAAGGTGCAATTGATCCAGCGCGATTCGCTGCGTGACGCGCTCAATGGCATCTACGATATTGAACGGCTCTCCAGCCGGATTGCCTATGGCTCCGTTAATGCGCGGGATTGTGTCGCCTTACGCAATTCTCTTACGCGCCTGCCTGTGATCATTGGCTTGACGGGAAGCTTTTCTTCGTCTGCGCTCAAACGGATTGCGGCTGAAATAGACCCCATGGAGGATATCCGGGAACTTCTCGCAAAAGCCATTGTCGATGAACCGCCCTTGAGCGTAAAGGAAGGCAACATTATTCGTTCCGGCTACAATGATGAGGTGGACAAGCTGAAGGAAGCCTCCACCAATGGGAAGCAGTGGCTCGCGGATATGGAAGCCGCGGAGAGGGAAGCAACCGGCATCAAAAACCTGCGTATCAGCTACAACAAGGTATTTGGATATTATATCGAGGTCACTCGTTCCTATCAGAACCTGGTACCGTACCGTTACCAGCGCAAGCAGACACTGGCGAATGCCGAACGGTATATTACGCCGGAACTCAAAAGTATGGAGGAGACCATACTCGGCGCAGAAGAGCAATTGATTTCTCTTGAATATACACTCTTTACCCAAATTCGGGAGACGCTTGTATCCTGCATTGGACGCATGCAAAAAACAGCGGCGCTGCTTTCTGAGCTCGACTGCTATCAATCACTGGCGCAGGTTGCCTCAGAAAACAATTATATAAGGCCTACAGTAACAAAGCGGGGCGGCATCACCATCAAAAATGGCAGGCATCCCGTGGTGGAGCGTGCGCATAAGGATCGGTTTATTCCAAACGACGCGCATCTTGACGATACAGAGGATCGGCTCATCATCCTCACCGGCCCCAATATGGCGGGCAAAAGCACGTTTATGCGTCAGATTGCGCTCATTGTGCTCATGGCGCATATCGGAAGCTTTGTTCCGGCGGAAGAGGCCCGTATTGAACTGACCGACCGCATATTTACGCGTGTAGGTGCATCGGACGATCTTGCCGCAGGCCAGAGCACATTCATGGTGGAAATGAGCGAGATGGCCAATATCCTCCATAACGCCAGCGCAAAAAGCCTGCTGCTTCTTGATGAAATCGGCCGTGGCACAAGTACGTTTGACGGGCTTAGCATCGCCTGGGCGGTGCTTGAGCATATTGCAGACCGGTCTAAATGCGGTGCAAAAACACTCTTTGCAACCCATTACCATGAACTGACAGAGCTCGAAGGAACGCTTAGCGGTGTAAAGAACTACCGCGTTGCCGTCAAGGAAGTAGGGGAGGACATCCTCTTCCTCCATAAGATTATGCGAGGCGGCGCGGACAAAAGCTTTGGAATTCAGGTGGCGCGTCTTGCGGGGCTGCCGGATGACGTTATCCGCCGTGCTAAAGGCATCTTAAAGGAGCTTGAAAAGGCGGATATCAACCGTCCGCGCGGGATCAAACGCGGACAAGAGGAGATGGCGCAGCAGCTTTCCCTCCTTTCAGACGGGCAAACGGACGAGCTGCTGCAGGAGCTTGCTTTGCTGCAGGTGGACGCGCTTACACCGATTATGGCGCTGAATTTCATCAATGATCTTCATCAGCGCGCAAAGCTTATTCAGAACGCAAAGGACCGCGCATGAACAGGATTACGGTATTATCTCCCCATATCGCAAACCAGATTGCCGCCGGAGAGGTCGTGGAACGTCCCGCTTCGGTGGTAAAGGAACTTGTAGAAAATGCCATCGACGCGCAGGCGACGGCGATTACCGTTGAAATCAAGAACGGCGGCATTGATTATATTCGCATAACGGATAACGGTACGGGCATTCCTGCAGAGGATGTACTGCTTGCTTTTGAGAGGCATGCAACAAGCAAGATCAGCGTTCAGGAAGATTTGACGCATATCGAGACGCTTGGATTTCGCGGTGAAGCTCTCGCTTCCATTGCGGCGGTAGCACAGGTGGAGATTTCTACCCGTGAGCGCGGCGCGCAAACCGGCATGCGTGTGCGGATTGAGGCGGGGGAGTGCAAGCTTCATGAACAATCCGCCTGCCCGGAGGGTACGCGAATTGAGGTGGAAAATCTCTTTTACCATGTGCCCGCGCGAAGAAAATTTTTAAAAGCGGCGCGTACGGAGGGCAGTTTTGTTGGAGAATATGTGTCCCGGTTGATATTGGCGAGGCCGGATATCTCCTTTCGGTTTGTCAACAACGAAAAGGACGTATACCGGAGCCCGGGCGACAACAATCTGAAAAACGCCATCTATTGTGTTTACGGAAATGAGGTCTTGCCCCATCTGCGCCAGGTAGCGTTTGATGACGGATATGTGAAGCTTGAAGGATATCTTGGCACCCCGGAGATTGCGCGGCCCAACAGGTCGCAGCAATCCTTTATCTTAAACGGCAGATTTATTCGTTCCATGCTGCTTTCGGGCGCAATGCAGCGGGCATACGATACACGGCTGATGGTGGGACGCTATCCGTTTGCGCTCATCAACATCCTGCTTTCTACGCGGGAGGTGGACGTCAATGTCCACCCGGCGAAACTGGAGGTCCGTTTTGCGCAGGAAAGCCGCATGGTATACGCCATGACGGAAGCCACGAAAAAAGCGCTTGGGTTTTCGCTGCCGCCGGAGGTACACTTTACTGCATCGGATGGGGTTGCAAAGGCCATTATGGTAGGGGAAAAGCGTATCCTACCGGAAACGGAGCATAAATCATCATTTGTCGTCCATTCGACCGACATTGTAACGAAACTGCCTGTTATGCCGATAACACCAGTTCCAGCAGCTTTTGAACCGCTGGTTGGACAGGTTCAACCCATAAAAGATAATTCGCCTGCAGAACCGGTGACATTTCCACCAAAAGAAACGCCTATAGAACCAGTGGCGTTTGTACCTATGGAGGAGTGTATAGCGCCCAAGGAAGGGTTCCGTGTAAAAGAAGCGCTCTATGAAATTCCACATTTTCGCGTTGATCCAATACGGCCTGCTGTGGAAGAACACTATGAGCAGCAGCAGAAGATTGAGCAGCAAAAGCAGGAGCAGCAGCAATTCCACGCGCTGCCCGTGGCCATCATAGGCCAGGCGTTTGACTCTTATTGGGTTGTTCAGCAGGGGGATACACTTTACCTGATCGACCAGCACGCGGCCCATGAGCGGAGGCTTTATGAGCGGTTCATGGCTCAGACGCATGAGAAAGCCGGACAGACGTTTTTGAGCGCCGAGCTGATCCAGCTGACCCCGCAGGAATACGATAATCTGCTGCGGCACAAGGAAATTTTAGAGGAGTTTGGGTTTGATCTGGAGCCTTTTGGCGCAACCTCTATTCGGGTGCATGCGGTGCCCATTCTGCTTGCGGATGCGCCGATAGGCAGGGTACTGCGCGAAGCGCTTGAACTTCTGCAGGCCCAAGGGCGTACGTCCACCATTGAGCTGAAGCGCGAGGCAATCATACAAGCTTCCTGCAAGCATGCCGTAAAAGCGGGCGACCCGCTCACAAAGCCCGAGATTGAGGATTTGATCCGGGTGTTTACAGATGGGGGCTTGCCGCTGACCTGCCCCCACGGCCGCCCTGTGATGATAAAGCTGACCCGAAAAGAAATCGAAAAACTGTTTAAGCGGATTGTTTGAGGTAAAGCGTGAGAAAAAAGCCGCACATACTCATAGTATTGGGACCGACGGCCTCCGGAAAAACGGCGGCTTCCATTTTGCTTGCAAAAAAACTGAATGCCGAGATCATATCGGCAGACTCCATCCAGGTGTATAGAGGGCTTGATATTGGTTCCGCGAAGCCCACCATGGAGGAACGGCAGGGGATTGCACACCATCTGTTGGATATGATCGATGTGGATGATAAAGGGTTCAGCGTGGCGGAATACAAACGTCAGGCGGAGCTTGCGATTGCCGATATCCGATCCCGCGGGAAAATCCCGCTTATCGTCGGTGGGACGGGGCTGTATGTCAATGCGCTGACCTATCCGCTGCAATTTACAAATGTTCCGGGTGACCCGCTGGTGCGCGAACGGCTGAAGCAGGAGGAACAGGAACATCCCGGCAGTCTCTATGAAAGGCTGCGGCAGCAAGACACGGTGTCGGCCGACCGGCTGCATCCAAATGATCAAAAGCGAATCGTACGGGCCCTTGAAGTTCTTGAGGTTTCAGGGCAGCCCATTAGCGCCTTTGGAACCGATTTTGAAAACAAGGCGGAGCAGGATATCCCGTATCAGGTCACGCAAATCGGCCTTACCTTGGAGCGTGCACTGTTGTATCAGAGAATCGAGCAGCGCGTGGATGCGATGATGCAGGCGGGTCTGCTGGAAGAAACGAAAAAAGTGAACGAGGCCGGATATGCCCATACTCTGCCTGCGCTGCAAGGGCTGGGCTACAAACAGCTGCTGCGGCATCTGCGCGGTGAAACGACGCTTACTGAAGCCGTTGAGGATATAAAGCGCGAAACACGGCATTTTGCCAAACGCCAAATTACGTGGTTTAAACGGGATCAACGCATCCATTGGCTGGAGGCGCATGGGGACTTGGACGCGCTCACAGACGTTATGGCGGCTATTTACAGGAAGGATGAGGGGGAAGCACTATGAACAATACAATAAAGGAGAATCCGCAGGACCGCATCTTAAACCAGCTGCGTAAGAAAAAAGCGCCCTGCATCATTCATTTGGCGAACGGCTTCCAACTAAAAAACGCTGTGGTACGAGCATTTGACAGCTTTGTAATCGTCATTGAGACGGAAGGCAAGCAGATGATGCTGTATAAGCACGGAATTTCTTCCATCACGATGACAACGCCTGTGGTACTTGATGCTTCTACGGAGGATGCGCAGGACAGGCACCAATAAATATGAAAAGGGACCTTACCATGATTCTGAAGGAATTACAGGCATTTCCCGCCTCACAGGAGGCTATTTCGGCCGTATGGAAAGCCGAAAGTGAACTACACGAGGTCTTTTGTGAAATCGACGCCATAGAGGCAAACAACCAGTGGAAGGTGCTCCAGGCTTTTCAAACGGAGGGCGTTGCACAGCGCCATTTTGCCCAGACCACAGGATATGGGTACGATGATATCGGCCGCGACACGTTAGAACGCATATTTGCAAAAACGTTTGAAGCCGAGGATGCGTTGGTGCGGCCGCAGATTGTCAATGGCACACACGCGCTGTACCTGATGCTCTCCGGCATTCTGCGCCCGGGAGATACGCTGCTGTGCGTGACAGGCAAGCCTTATGATACGTTAGAGCAGGCAATCGGCGGAACGGAAGGGTATGGTTCTTTGCAGGAATATGGCATCCGCTACCGCGAAATTCCGCTTTGCAACGATACCATCGATATTGCGGGCTTGCTTTCTGTACTGAATGAGGACAGCAGCATACGGATGGTCTATGCGCAGCGTTCCCGCGGCTATGCCTGGCGGGAGGCGATATCCCTGAATGCACTTCAAGAGGTATTTGAAGCCATAAAAAAACACCATCCGGACGTGATCATTGCGATAGACAACTGTTATGGGGAATTTACCGGAACGCAGGAGCCTACCGCAATCGGCGCCGATCTTATGGCTGGCTCGCTCATTAAAAACCCCGGCGGCGGCCTTGCACCTACCGGTGGTTATATTGCGGGAAAACGCGAGTTGGTGGAAAAGATCGGCCACAGGCTGACGGTGCCGGGCTTGGGCCGAGAGGTTGGCTCTTATGCAGGTTCCTACTTGCCGTTCTATCAGGGATTGTTTTTAGCGCCGCATGTCACAGCGCAGGCGTTAAAATCCGCGGCGCTGTTTGCCCGTGTCTTTGAAAATGCGGGTATGATCAGCATGCCAAGAAGCGATGCAACGCGTTCGGACATTATACAATCGTTGCAGCTGCCCACCAAAGAGGCGCTTGTAGCGTTCTGCCAAAGCATACAAAAAGCCGCCCCAGTTGACAGCAATGCTGTGCCCGAACCGTGGGATATGCCGGGCTACAGCCATCAGGTCATCATGGCAGCGGGTACGTTTGTACAGGGAGCATCAATTGAATTGAGTGCGGACGCGCCGATCCGGGAGCCGTATATCGCCTATATCCAGGGCGCTTTGACATATGCGCATGGGCGGTTGGGGGCAATGCTGGCGCTGGATGCGCTGCTAAAAGTGTAGCTTAATAGCTGCGCATAAGGCCGATTACTTTGCCTACGACCTCAACATCGCTATATGCGACATAGATAGGCTGCATGGTGGAGTTTTCCGGCTGCAGCCGGACACGGTTGTTTTCTTTATCCTCATAGAAACGTTTTACGGTGGCGCGTTCGCCCTGTATGCGGGCAACGACAATATCCCCGTTGTGTGTCTGCAGACCGTTGTGCACCACGATATAGTCCCCGTGGAACATGCCGGCGTCTATCATGCTGCTGCCCTCAATTTTGAGGATGAAGACTTCATCCTTACTTGCTCCGTGCAACAGCTGAGGCGGAAGAACAAATTCCTCTTCTATGTTCTCAATGGCAAGTATGGGAGAACCCGCCGCCACATTGCCCACCAGGGGAACGGGCATGCCACCGGATGCGACCTGTGAATCGGTAATCACCAGGGAACGCTGCTTTGCAGGGTTGCGCTGGATCAGTCCCTGCTGTTCAAGCTTTGTGAGGTGCGCATGAACAGTGGAGGTAGAGGCCAAGCCGACCGCCGTGCAGATTTCCCGTACGGTGGGAGGAAAGCTGTTTTTCTCGTAATAGGATACGATAAAATCGTAGATCGCTTTTTGCGGATTGCGCAGTTTCTTCATGGCGGACCTCCTGACAGGTATACATTCGACCGTGCCTTAAGTATAGCATGAATAGAACAGTTTGAAAACGTTCGTTCGCAAAATATCGCGTAATTGCGTTATGTTTACGCTTGAAAACGGGAAAAAGTAGGGTATGATGGACCAAGGAGGAGTAATACGATGAAACACTGTTTGCTTGACGATGAAAAAGAATGTATAGAATGCGGCGAATGCGACCGCTGTGATTTAAATCCCGATAAACTCTGCGACAACTGCTGCAAATGTATCGACGAGTGGGAAGGAAACTTTGCACAAATCCCCGTGCAGGATGTTGTAACGGAGCAGGCCGAGGCTTATCTCTCCGAGTTTTTTGAAGAGGAAGCGGAAGGGGAGGAGAGCGTCATTCCAACATTTGATTTGCCGGATCCCGCGCTCCTTGCCGAATGGGAGGAAAAGCTTAAAGCGTTTGAAACCAAACAACAGCTTCCCGCTATTCATGGCGCAAGAAAACGCCGGAACAGAGAGTAATTTATGGAAAGCTTGGCTCTTCGCCGGGCTTTTCTGTTGTTATGGGCGATTTTATTATGGGCACTTCGGTTTCTTTCGTTGTCGGTTTTGGCTGCGGCGATACATCAGGTGGCGTAACAACTGCCGCAGGGTCTTCCCGCAGCTTAATGACCTGTGCCGCAATACGCCGCCTGTCCCGCTCAATTGCTGCATAGTGCTTTCTGGTGGTGTTGACGTCCCTATGGCCAAGGATATCGGCCACAAGGTAAATATCGCCCGTCTCCTGGTACAGCATGGTTCCATAAGTGGAACGCAGCTTATGCGGAGATATTTTTTTTAAAGGCGTTGCGACAGCGGCGTATTTCTTTACCAGGTTTTCAACGGCGCGCACGGTAATGCGCTTTTTCTGCAGCGAAAGAAACAACGCGCTTTCGTGGCCGGAGAGCGTTTCCATCGGTTCGCGCTGCAGAATATACTTGAGCAGTGCTGAGCGGACTTCCTCACCAAATACGAGTGAGTCCTGGTTTCCGCCTTTGCGTATGACGAGGAACGAGTTGTTGACAAAATCCAAATGCTCCAGATCTATTCCCACCAGCTCGCTGATGCGGATGCCGGTGCCTAAAAATAACGTGAGTATGGCGGCATCCCGCGTCTTTGTAAACTTGTGATATTTCTTTTGGGCGGGGGAAAGACCGCCGCCTGATTCCGCAGTGTCGAGTAAATCAGCAACCTCGTTGGGCTCCAAACGTACAATGGCGCGCTCATGGAGCTTAGGAAGCTCCACAAGCGATGCGACGTTATTCTGTATCATTTCACGCTTGAAGAAGTATTTAAAGAAGGAACGCAGCGTGGAAAGCTTACGCGCCTTTGCGCGTTCGTGATTTGTGACTTCGCGTTCCTTTCTTAAATATAGGGTGAGATGCTCCAAAAACAGCTCAATATCGAGCGCTCTGACCTGTTCAAGGTCTGAAAGCGTCAGATTTTTGCTTTCTTTTCCTTTAAAATACTCGATTTCAGCGGTTAAAAACGCAAAGAACGTCTTTAAATCCACCGCATATCCATACCTGGTCAACACGGAAGTCTGGCTTTCAATCCCTCGGAAATAGGTGCCGCAGCAGCTTGGAAGCTCGTTTAACATGGCGCGGAGCTTCCGGGTATATTGCTTTGTATTTTTAATAGAGTAAATTTCCGACATGGGGGTGCTCCTATATAAAAAAGGTATTCCAACAAGAAGAGTATACCATAAATGGGTTTTAACGAATAGTAATGAGTAAATTGATTTATATCCCAGTAGGCAGAGGAACTGGTGCCGATGTCGTTGGTACAGTAGTAAGAAACTTTTACTATCTTCCTGCTGATGCATAGGATACAGGTGTCATTCGCAAGAAAAGTGAAAAGTACAAAAAGTATAAACGGAAATGACGCATGCCAAAGACAATTTGCAAACATGAAAAGTAAGGGCGCTAAAACCGACTAGGCACCGGGGGACCCAAAATTGTCGGCTCCTTCCTCTCTATATACTATTCGTTAAAGACAAGTTTAACGAATAGTATAATCGTTTTTGGGGTATATCTGCCGAAATCAACTGTTAACCGCCCTTGCGCCCTTGTTAATGGCCTTAGGAAAAAGATCGCCTCAGGTGTACAAAAAAAGCCGCCTAAACGGACGGCTTCATATTTTTGATGGCTGCGCGTGCGAGCGCATCGCACCGGTTGTTGTTCTCGTTATCGCTGTGGCCTTTCACTTTGTGCCAGGTGACATTATGGATGTTTGTTTGCTTGAGCAGCCTCTGCCACAGATCCTGATTTTCTACAGGTTGCTTTCCGGCGGTTTTCCAACCGTTTCGCTGCCAGTTGATTATCCAATTTTCGGTAAATGCGCGGCATAGATAAGCACTGTCCGTATACAAATCCACTTTACAGGGCTCAAGAAGCGCCTCAAGGGCGCAGATTGCCGCCATCAATTCCATGCGGTTGTTGGTAGTCTCCCCTTCCCCGCCTGAAATTACCTTTTTATGGTTTTTGTATTGCAGGATAGCGCCCCAGCCTCCAGGGCCGGGATTTCCGGAACAAGCGCCATCCGTGTAAATGATAATCTCCTTCATTAGCTATTTAGCCGCAAGCGCGCGGGCTTTGTCCACGCAGACTTCAACCGCATCCAGCACCGAAGCGCGCATTCCGCCGCGTTCAAGCGCTGCTACGGCCTCTATCGTCGTTCCACCTGGGGAGCAAACCGCGTCTTTAAGCGCGCCGGGATGCATACCAGTATCGAGCACCATTTTCGCTGCGCCCAGGACTGTTTGCGCAGCCAGTTCATATGCAAGCGCGCGCGGAAGACCAGCCCGCACACCTCCATCGGCCATGGCTTCAATAAAGAGATAGACATAGGCCGGGCCGCTGCCGGAAACGCCGACCACCGCGTCCATCAAATAGCTGGGTACAGGTACGGCCTTGCCGGTGGCCATAAACAATGATTGTGCAAACTGGAATTCTTCTTCACTTAATGTATGGTCCATGTCCATTGCAACCGTGCCTTGTCCTACCATGCAGGGCGTATTGGGCATCACACGCAGTATGCGGCAGTTCGGGACTAGCTCCGCAATATTCGCCCGGCTCCAGCCGGTCACAATTGAGATAAGCGCCTTGTTGTTTAAAGGCGCGCTGCACTCACGCAATACGGCGGCACAAATATTGGGCTTTACTGCAAGAAGTATGACGTCACATGCGCTGATCATGGCCAGGTTGCTCTGCGCAGTCAACACGCCAAGCTCTGTCTGAAGCGCTTTAATTTTTTCTTTGTTGGGATCAAAAACATACACGCTGGAAGGCGTTACAAGCCCTTCGCGCAGGATGCCGCGCAAGATTGCTTCCCCCATGTTGCCCGCGCCGATAAACCCGAGTTTTGTCATTAGATTTCCCCCCGTGCTTTTGTACTGCAGATATAAGAAAAGTTGACAAACCACTTCCGCTAAGGAAATCGGGCTCATCAACTCACGCTTTGGCAGGGGCAGAAGGACTCGAACCCTCAAGAACGGTTTTGGAGACCGCTATGTTACCATTACATCATGCCCCTATGCTCAAAAAACCAACATGCGTATTATAGCATTATGCAATACCCATGTCAATGTTGTATAGAAGCGCGCTCAACATCCCAGAAACAGGCTCCCAAATCGCTTATTCGGGCAGAATTTGCGATAAAAAGGCGTCAATTGCCGCGTTTACATCCAAAAAATTATCCGCGTTTGAAAAATGGGAGGCATTTTTTATGACGATAAGCGGATACCCTTCCCTTTTCGCCCATTCACTGGAATATTTCTTCACTTTACCTGTGGTGTCATATTCCCCAACAAGTATCAGTACCGGGCAATTCAGGCGAATATCGTGGTTTTCCTCCAGAAACTTTCCATATGCAATATCCATCTGCCGCATGATATCGGCTTTGCTCAGGGGCTTGAGCATCGAAAGCATCAAATCATACGCATACTGTGTCCTGCTCACAGCCTTTGCCATGCTTTTGCGAAGCAATGAATCGGGGAACCAGCCAGCCATGGTTCCTGCCCGTTTTATCCACCACTGATCGGACTTTGAATAGTATTCCGTTCCAAAAGGGGTGGTATCTATGGCAATCAGCGCAAGTGTCCGATCCGGATATTGGGCCGCAAATTCCTGGCAGGGGTACCCGCCCATTGACATACCTGCCAGTACCGCCTTCGAAATATGTTCGGTATCCAATATGGTTTCTAGCGCAACCGCGGTATTTGAATATGAAAAATCGGCGTAAGGGCGGGATAAGCCATGTAAGGGTACATCCCACGTGATAATGGTATAGCGCGCCTCAAAATGCGCTACTTGCTTTTCAAACATGGAGTGATCAGCGGTCAGTCCATGTGTAAATACGATGCATTTTGCTTTGTCATCCGCATTTTTATGGATCCAGTAATGTGTGGTGCCGCGTTCGGACGCAATACTCTTGTGTTCCATACTATCCCCCTCCCCTTTCCTATAAAAAACGCGAACGCAGATTTCCCTGCGTTCGCGTTGGTGTAATAACTGCGCTTATTCTTCTTCGTCCACGGCGGGGATCACCTTTTTGTTGCAGGAAGGGCAAATGAGCTCTTCGCGGGAAGAGAGCATGTCCTGATCAAAATAGATGGTATCTCCGCAATGCGGACACTGAACCTCGATAAAGGCGTCCTCATCAAAGGCATCATCCTCATCGTCTTCATCCTCGTCATCTTCTTCGCCGTAGAGTTCTTCTTCCACTTCGTCCAGGGCGTCATAAATATCGGAGACACATTCGTCCAACTCCGCCAGCGTCGCTTCGTTTTCGTCGAGCGCATCTGCGACGGCGTCCAACGTTTCGATGATGGCGGTATACAGTTTGCGCTGGGTTTCATCCGTGATATCCAAACCATCACAGAGGCCGCGCAAATAAGAGACCTTTTCTTTCACATAGCTCATGTACGGTATACCTCCTGTATCACACGTAGATTTTTTATACGCGCTCCATATATTCGCCGGTACGCGTATCCACACGGATGCGGTCGCCTTCATTGACGAACAGCGGAACGCTGATTTTATATCCGGTTTCTACCACTGCGGGCTTGGTGGTGCCTGTAGCGGTATCACCTTTGAAGCCGGGCTCAGTTTCAGTAACGGTCAGTTCCACAAAGTTGGGTGCGTCCACCGAGAAGGGGCTTCCTTTGAAGAAACGAACCTTGACTGTCTGGTTCTCCACAATAAAGTTAATGGCATCCTCTACCTGCTCATGGTTGAGGGGAATCTGCTCATACGTTTCCGTATCCATGAAATAGTACAGAGAACCATCGGCATAGAGGTACTGCATTTCTTTGGTTTCAATATGCGCAGGCGGGTATTTATCCGTCGGGTTGAACGTACGTTCGAGCACCGCCCCAGTCATTACGTTTTTCAGGCGGGTGCGGACGAAAGCCGCGCCTTTACCGGGCTTTACGTGCTGGAAATCTGCAATGGACCAAACTTGTCCATCAATTTCCACTGTAACACCCTTACGAAAATCCCCTGCACTGATCATAGTGTCATATCCTCCAAACTCAAATCTTGTGTATGATAGATTGTATTGCGTTTGCGCGTAAGCCAATACTCGGCATACCCAAATGATTTTACCATAGGAATGGGAGTTTCAACAAGGCTTTTATGTACTTTGCGCCCATGCGCCGTACATTTTTTGCATGGTCAAGGCGTCTTCCGCCATCGTGCCGCGGGATTCGCAGATGACGACAGGTGTGTAGCGACGCTTGTACAGAAGTTCAGCAAGCGGCGGAAACTCCGGCCCAAACTGCGTATCCGCAAATGTATGGTGCATCTTCTCCCCCGCCTTTGTAAACTCAATGCGGCTGAAATGGATATGCAATTGTTTGGCGCGCGCAAGCCCTACCCTATTCTCTGTAGCGTCCAGTATGGCCGTATAGTCATCCTGTGATTGAATTGCGCCCATACCGCGGCAATGCAAATGCCCAAAATCAATGCAGGGAAGCAACCGTTCATCGACATTGCATAACGCAAGCATTTCTTCAAGGTCTCCCAGCTGGCTCAATTTTCCCATAGTTTCAGGGCAGAGCGCAAATGTATCTAGCCCAAGGCCCGCTTCATCAAGCGTTTGAATAATTTCTTTTAAAAGGGCGCATGCGGCACTAAGCGAATCCGGTCTTCCTGTTTTTCCGGCGGAACCGGGGTGGAATATACCGCGTACAGCGCCCATTTGCCTGCTGACCGTTACGGCTTTTAAGAAATATTCCTTGTTTTTTTGGATGTTCTCCGGGTCGGTAGTAACAAGGTTAATATAGTAGGGAAAATGTACACTCATCTGAATATCGTATTCTTGGGCGGCTTTTTTAATCGTTGCTGCGGTGTCTTCGCGGATACGTATGCCGTGGCCTAAGGAGTATTCAAATGCCTGAAGTCCCATCTCAGACAGCCACTTTGGAGCCTGCCAGGTTGCGGTATAGCCCGCTGCATAAAAAGAATCAGAGTTTCCCGCAGGGCCGAACCGGATGCGCTGCATGGTATCTTGCATGGCATGCCTCCTAACGTGAGATAGTTTTATTATACCCACGTTTGCATGAAATGCGGCATGGAAAACGATGATTTCGGTTTACATTTAGGCAATTATCCTTCAAATACTTCGCACAGCTTGCTCAGCGCCTTTTTTTCTATTCTGGATACGTACGAACGGGAAATATCAAGCATATTCGCAATTTCACGTTGGGTCATACAAAAGTTTCCGGCAAGGCCATAGCGCAGTTCTATGACAAGGCGCTCTCGCTCGGTCAGATGTTTTCTTATCAGGCAGCGAAGCTGCTC
>JAEXTB010000096.1 GCA_023453725.1 Bacillota bacterium
GTAGCGCCGTGAGACGGTTTAGCTGCGTGGCGTTGTTGACCTCAATTTCAATGGTCTTGTTGAGAAGGTCTTTGATGGTGACAATCCCGTAATACCTGCCCTCCAGTGTGACCGTAATAAAGTCATATACGTTTTCCTCCGCGCGGGACATGGCAAGCTTGCCGGATACTGTGACGGGCGTCTGGTAATCAAGCGTGAGAAACTCCCGGTCCATAATGGAGGAGATGGTCTTTCTCGAATACAGGCTGTAGCCGTACACACCCGCAACGGCGGTATTCACCCGGTTGCGTGTCACAACGCCCTGCACGTATCCGTCCCTGGTCACACAGAAGCCCTGCAGTTCCGGCTTTTTTAACAGCATGGCGTACGCTTCCTGGATCATGACATGTTCGTTGACGGAGGGCACAGGGATGCTCAGGTTGCCGATAAACACCTCCGCCAGCTTGTACCCATAGAGATGATTCTTTTTTGCGTTGATGTCCGTAATGCACTCCACAATATCCGGGGCAAGCGGGGAAAGCGCGGCGTTTGGCCGCTGTATGAAGTATCCCTGCCCGTACTGGACGCCGATGTGGATAAGCGTTTCAAGTTCCGAGAGCGTTTCGATGCCCTCCGCAATCAGGTGTGTGCCGGTGATTTTTGCAAACTCCTGCATGCTCTTTACAAGTGCCTGTTTGACGGTATCTTTATCAATGTTGTGGATGAGCTGCATGTCCAGCTTCAGGTAGTGCGGCTGGATGTCTGAAATCAGGTTTAACCCGGAATAGCCTGCGCCTGCGTCGTCAATGGCAATTTGGTATTCCTGGTTTTTATAATAGTGAATAATGTCTTTAAACTCCCCGATATCCCGCACGGCGGAGCGTTCGGTGATTTCAAATATGATGCGGTTGGGGTCGATGTCAAATTCCCGCAGGTATTCGCGTGTGAAGCCCTTTTGAAACTTCGCGTCCTCCATGACACTGGGGTTGACGTTTAAAAACAATGTGGTATCGCTCTTCGCGCACTGCATGGCGGAAAGTGCCTTTGTGCGGCAAAGCCGCTCGAGCTCCCAAAGTTCCCTGGTTGCCTCGGCCACGGCAAACAGCATGGCGGGGCTTTCCATCTCGGTGCCTTTAGGCCCGCGGGAAAGCGCCTCATACCCTAACACCGCGCCATCCCGAAGCGAGACGATGGGTTGAAATACCGATGTAATGGAGGCCTGCTCCAATATCTCCATGAACTGCTCCTTGTAAGCAAGCAAACTGATCTCCCGCGCTGTGCTCATACGTTCCCCTTATGGGCGAATTGCCCTTTTACCATATATACGTTTTATATCGGTTCAGATTGGGGGACATAAACACAAACAAGACTCAAATGTAGGTAAAGCCTATATATGAGGCAGGTGCCCTGCTATGGGGACCATCAGACGCTTGAGCCAGAACGGGTATGTTAAAGTAAAAAGCCTGCCACCTCAGCGGTGTACAGGCAAAATACTCTATCTGTAATCAAGTGGTTCAATGTCAGGGCTCCTCCGCTTCCTGAACTTCTTCAAACGTTGTCCGATAGTACGAATAAATTCCGGGCAGCACGTCAGCAAGGAAGCCTACCGCGGTTGCAAGAAGAAGCCCTACAATAAAGCTGGAAAATTTATAGGTAAAGATTGTATAAAAGGCCGGTAACAGAATCAAGTAGTACAGCCAAGCCGAAGGTGCTGTTTGTACCACCCGGTAGCGGGTTCCGCTCTTTTTGCAGATAATTAGCGCCGAATTGCGATCCACCAGCCGTTTTGGCTGGCGCGCATAATACCACAAATAACAGGCAATCGGCGGCGCGGTTCGTTTTTGCATGGAGGGTATTCCTTTCCCGAAAAATGTACTACCTGTCCCGTGATGCGTCATGGGGCAGCTTTTCAAATTCTGTGCGATAGTAGGAATAGAGTGCGGGGAGGCCAAAGCCCAAAAGGAGGGTGCAAAAAAGCAGCAGCGCATTATACAATTTGGGTAAGGTTAAAAGAAACGAAGCCGCAAGTCCTCCCGCGAACATGATACCGTATAGCCAAGCTACGTTGCAAGATTTTATGATACGGTACGAACTATTTTCTCTTTTACAAATAACAACGCCGGATGTTTTATTAAAAAACGGCTCCGGCTCCCAGATAAAGTGCCAGAAGTAACAAGAAAGCGGCGGCGCGGTTCGTTTCTGCATCTAAGTCATCCCCTTTCAAGCGATACTATCCTAACCTCCTGCATGCAGGATTGATCCTTCCAATATATTACAGGTCGGACGACTCTTGTTCAAGCACTTCTATGAAAGAGTTCCCCAAAAGAAATGCCCGCCCTTGCTTTGCATGGGCGGGCATTGAATAATACTGCCTGACTTTTAGCGTGCGACAATTTCTTTAATGTAAAATTCCCGCCCGCTCAAGAGTTCCCATCGCCGTCCACCGCAGTGCGGGCAAATCTGGTTGTTGGCTAAGAGGTTGAATACTTTGTTGCAATCTTTGCAAAGGCCGTTGCCTGGCAGGATTTCAATTTCCAGCTTGGTGTGCTCCAATATGGTGCCGTCTGCCGCCATGGGGAAGCACGCTTCCACATAGCGCGGGATCATGGAGGAAAGCTCGCCAATCTGCAGCACCAACGTTTCAATTTCCGTCAGGTTCTGCTCTTTGGCCACTTTCTCAACGGCCTTTACCACTTCAAGGACAACGCTTAATTCGTGCATGTTAGTACGTCAAACCCTCTTGAAAAAGTGTATTTATTCTTGGAGGCGCTAACCCCACAGGTCGTAATGGTCGCATATATATGCTCCCTTACTCACTGGGACTACGCCTCGCTTGTTCCGCCACCGGCGGCGCGTGGCTGTGTCCCCCCAAACCTCCGTTTAGGGCCGTTACGGCCCTAAAAACCCTTTTTATAAACCGCTTATATGGAGACGGGATTCCCAAGGGACGTGTCCCTTGGGTGGGGCTTCAGGGGCAAAGCCCCTGAAATAAAAGGACTTCCTCTACCCCTTCACAAACACGCGTTTAACCTTCTTGAGCGCGATTCTGCCCTTGCGCTTCAATACTTGTTTTACGATATGGGGCTTCAACTCTCTGAATTCTACGCCCTTGCCATCGTATTGCCGGATGAGCGAGATGGCGTCGAACTTACATTTGGTGGTGCACACGCCGCAGCCCACGCACAGGAATTCGTCCACCACGGTTGCGCCGCAGCTCAAACAACGCTCGGTCTCTTTTTTGACCTGCTCCTCGGTGAATGTGCCCCTGAGATCGCGGAAGGTTTCCCGAGATTGTTTCCCGTCCACATGCCCGGCGGAGTGCCTGGGGGTGCGGTCATAGCCGGAAAGCGTAATGTTCTCTTTATCGAGCGCGCGGTATTCGCGGCGGCTGCGGCCAATGGTCAGGCTTTGGCCGGGATGTACGGCGCGGTGGATGGAGATAGCGCCCTGCTTGCCCGCGGCGATGGCGTCGATGACGAACTGCGGGCCGGTCATCGCATCGCCGCCCGCAAACACATCCGGCTCCGCCGTCTGGTAGGTGAACGAATCGGCCTTTATGGTGCCGTTGGGATTCCGTTCAATCTTGCTGCCCTCAAGCAGCTTGCCCCAGTCTATGCCCTGGCCGATGGACAGGAGCACATGGCTTGCGGGGACAAGCTTAACGTCGTTGTCATCATAGGCGGGGTTGAACCTGCCGGTTTCATCAAATACGCGCGTACAGCGCTTGAATTCCACGCCGACGACGCGCCCGTTTTCGGTGACGACACGCTTGGGTCCCCAGGAATTGTTGATGGAGATGCCCTCGTCGACGGCCTCAAGCACTTCTTCATCAAGTGCAGGCATTTCCTTGCGGCTCTCCAAGCAATAGAGCGCCACATCTTCAGCGCCCGTGCGGACGGCGGTGCGCGCAACGTCGATGGCGACATTGCCGCCGCCGATGACGATGGCGGTGCCAGTTAGCTTCACATCCGCGCCCAGGTTCACATTGCGCAGGAAATCTACGCCGGTGACGACGCCCTCCGCGTCTTCCCCTTCGATGCGGAGCATGCGGCCTGCCTGCGCGCCGATGGCGAGATAGAACGCCGCATACCCTTCCTTGCGGAGGTCTGCTAAGGTAACATCGCGGCCAACCTCCACGCCGGTTTTGAATGTAACGCCAAGCTCTTTGAGGATTTCGATTTCCGCGTTTACCACATCCTTCTCGAGGCGGAAGGAAGGGATGCCAAGCGTCATCATGCCGCCCAAAGCGTCTTGCTTTTCAAATACCGTCACATTGTAACCGTCAATCGCCAGATAATATGCGCAGGCGAGGCCCGCGGGGCCGGCGCCTATGACGGCGATCTTGTTGCCGTACTGGTGGCGTATTTCAGGTACAAAACGGCTCTCCTTGTGTAAATCCTGCTCGGCAATAAACTTCTTGATTTCGTCGATGGCGACGGGGTCGTCTACCTCCCCGCGCGTACATGCGGACTCGCACTTTCTTGGGCAGACGCGGCCGCACACCGCGGGGAACGGGTTCTCGTTCTTAATCAGCTCGAGCGCCTCGCGGTACCGCCCCTGGGAGGCGAGCTTGATATAGCCTTGTATGCCGATGTGCGCGGGGCACTCCGTTTTACATGGGCTGGTGCCGCTGTCCACCACCTCTTTGCGGTTTAAGCGGTAGTCCGGGTTCCATTTGTCCGGGCCCCACTCGGTATCGTGGGGAAGCTCCCGCTTCTTTTCGGGGATGGGCGTCTTTGTGCACAGCTTTTGTCCAAGCCTTAACGCGTTGACATGGCAGCCGGTCACGCATTCGCCACAGGCGACGCACTTTTCCGCATCCACATGGGAGACGTAGTTGGAGCGCACCATGTCCGGATTTAAGAACATCTCTGCAGACCGTAACGAAAGGCAGGCGCATCCGCAGCAGTTGCAGATGGCGTGTGTCCTGT
>JAEXTB010000299.1 GCA_023453725.1 Bacillota bacterium
GAAAAAGCAATCGGCGACCTTGTTGCTTACCGTTCAACAATCCAATAAGCGAGGAACAATATGGCCGAGAACATAAAACCCGCAGGCAAACAAGCCTCCCCCACAACTGCTGCGGCTCCCGCAAAGCCCATCCTAGGCAAAGCGCCTACCGGCAAAACGCTCTTAGGCAAAGCCCCGGCAGCAAAAGGAACTCCCGCATCCATTGCCAAAGCAGCAAAACCGAAGAAAAAAATCTCCGGCGCTTTGGTCGTCGGCTTGTTGTTTGTACTGCTGATTGCCGCGGGCTTGGGTATGATGTATTTCGACCTGTACGGCTTAAGGGATTTTGCGGTAAGCGCGTTTGAGCTTGAAAACCCCACGAAAATGCAGCTCGATACCGTTTCCCAAAAAGAGCTGGCGTTGGCCGAAAAAGAGAAATCGCTTGCCGACCGGGAAGCCGAATTCGCAGTCGAGCAGGACAAGCAGCAACAGGAGCAAAAAGTGCTCAACAAAGAACTCAAAGCCCGTGAGAAAGCGGTGACCGATAAGGAAAAAGACCTTGCCGCACTTGAAGCGCAAATTGCAGAAAAGCAGAAAGAGCTCGATGAGCTTGCCGCTTCTCTGGAAATTAAGCGGATTGATATTTCCACCGCCGTGCAAATGTTTGCCGGCATGGAGGCGGATAAGGCAGCCGACGCACTTTCAGGCCTTGAAAACCCTGCGGATATCGCACTGCTGCTTCTGTATATGGACAGCGAGAAATCTGCTGCGATACTCAATGAAATGAAAGCAAAGCTGGCGACAAGCGTGATGTTAGAGATAGCGGCGCTCAAAGAAAACAACGAGCTCCCTCCCGCCCCTTCCTATACGCAGCCGTCGAACCAATAATTTAAACTTGGAGGTGATGAGGTGAACGCAGTTCACAACACAGTAACAGACATACCCAGCGTACTCCCAACCGGACGCGCCCAGTCAAAACCCATTAATGTAAGCTTCCGCGATATCCGGGAAAGCATACTCAAAAGCCAGCAAGTTTCCGCCCCTGCGAAAGCGGATACGAAGGACAGCGAAATTGCGGCAGAGCAAGGGATGGGCGGAGCGGTTCCCATTGTTCAAAGCCAAAGCGCGCCGGGTAACACCACGACAGATCAGGACGCTTTGCAGGCAGTGGATACACTGCAGCAGCAAATCAGCAAATGCTGTGATTTTACGGGGTTGACCAATGAAATTGCAGACATTCTCGAAGGATTCGGATTGCTGAAAAGTGACGGAACTACAATTGAGCTGACGCAGGAAGGCAAACAGATTCTGCAGCAAATGATAAACAATGTCATGAGCGCGGAACAGCCCGCTGTGAAGCCCGATGTATTGACCGTTGCCGGTAATGAAGCAGGGATGCTCAAAACGGCGATACCAGACGATGCGCAGCAAACGCTGCAATTGCTTATCAAAGAGTATGTTTGCTCCTTGGAGAATGCCAACAATGTTCAAAGTGACGGCAGCGCCCTAAGCGCCGCCATAGTTGCGATGCCTCAGGAAGACCCCGCCGCAGCCGCTACAGCCGTGCTTGCAGCAGCGGTACCCGCAGCACCCGAACATCCGTCCAAAGCACCCGAACCTGTGCCTGTCGCGACAGCAGAAACCGCAGATACAGGCACTTTGGTTGAGGAGACGGCAGCGCAAAAAGATCCTTTTATGCGGCTCGTCAGGGCACTGACACAGGTAAATCAAAGCGCTGCACAGGAAACAGCCGTACAAACACAAGAGCCTGCACTTCCCCAGGAAGCGGAACCGGCGCAGGCTGGGCTTGGAGCTTCCTTCCCTGTGCGGCAGCCCAATGGTCTGCAAAACAATGTCAGCCCGGATATGCTCTCCCCCGCTGTGACGCAGGCGGATATGTCCGAGAACATCTCGAACATCGTTGAAGAAATGGCGTTCCGTTCCGAAGAAAACGTGCAGGAATTTTCGGTGTCGTTAAAGCCGGAACATTTGGGAGAGCTGGTCATCAAGCTGACCAAGGGCCCGGAAGGCCTGCTGGCGCAGATCAAAGCGGCTGACGCCTCCACAAAAGGGCTTATCCAAAATGAGGTGGCAGCGCTTACCGAACAGCTTAAAGGCAAGGGGATTGAGATCCGGCAGATTGAAGTCGTTTACGAAGCCCCCGCTTTTACCACAGATATGCGTCAAAACGACGGACGAAGGGAAGCGGCTACAAGCCCCTCCTATAAGTCCAGAAATCTTCGTGCTACCGGCATTGAGGAACCTTACGGTTCTATGATTGATTCATCCGCGATCTCCACGATGCAGTCTTTGGACAGTTCAGTGGAATACCAGGCGTGAAAGGAGAGCACAATGGCTACAACCACTCCCGCGACAGCGGCATCCATTGAATCCACAACAAGAACACTCGAATCCATGCAAAGCGCGGAGCGCAACACGAAATCCGCTTTGGATAAAGATGCGTTTATGCAGCTTTTGGTTGAGCAGATGGCAAACCAGGATCCGCTCAATCCCACCAGCGATTCGGATTTTATTGCCCAGCTCGCACAGTTCTCCATGCTCGAACAAATTCAGTCCCTGAATGAAACCATGACGCAGGGCCAGGCCTATAACATGGTCGGTAAAAACGTAACAGTTGGTACCACCGATGCAGAGGGGCAAACGTCCTTCATTACCGGTACGGTTGAGAGCGTATTCCGCAGCAGCGGTATTGACTATGTGGTAGTAAACGGTACCATCTACCCCGCCGCCAGCGTAGTCAGTGTAAATCACGCCGATGAAGCCACGGGCACCAATCCCCTTTCGGGCAATACAGGGTTGTTGGGGAAAACCGTATCCGCCGGTGATGCTATCAGCGGCGCTGTGAAAAAGCTGTTTACCCGCGATGGCGTGGCATACGCAATTGTAACCGACAGTGATGGGAAGGATCATCAAGTTCCTGTCACCGATATCTCAGAAATTACAAACGTCTGATTACGATCATTTTATTTTATAATGGAGGAAAACGACTATGATGCGCTCCCTTTATTCCGGTATTACCGGCCTTCGTAACCATCAGACCCGAATGGACGTCATCGGCAATAACATCTCTAACGTCAACACCGCTGGCTATAAGGCAAGCCGTGTTGTATTTCAGGATATCTACAGCCAGACATTGAGCCCCGCTTCGGGCAATGCCACAACCGTCGGCGGTACCAACCCCAAGCAGGTCGGCCTTGGCTCGAGCGTTGCAAGCATCGACGTATTGCAGACTTCGTCCGCCAGCCAGTATACCGGCGTGCCTCTTGACCTTTCCATTGAAGGCAGCGGCTTCTTTGTAGTACGGAATAACGGGCAGGAGTTCTATACCCGCGCCGGTAACTTCGGAACGGACAATTCTAACTACTTGGTAAATGGCAACGGCGCATATGTACTGGGGTACATGGGCGCAACCGCACCCGCCTCTCCCGCCGGGGCACCAGCTCAGATTGTAATTGATGATTCTTATTATGACGTGGCAGTGGATGCAAACGGCGTCATCAGTGGTATTGACGGAGATGCGGCTTCCGCAACATATAAACAAAAGATAACCATCGGCTACGTTGCAATCGCCACATTCAACAATGAAAACGCGCTTGAAAAGGTTGGCCAGAATGCCTACCGCGCTACCACAAACTCCGGTGCAGCCACCTACAATACCCCGGGTAAGGGCGTTGCGGGCAAGCTGAACCCCGGCACGCTTGAAATGTCCAACGTGGATCTCGCGAGCGAGTTTACCGATATGATCGTAACGCAGAGGGGCTTCCAGGCCAACTCCCGTATCATCACCACCACCGACTCCATGCTCGAAGAGCTTGTAAACCTGAAGCGGTAATTTAACCTTACCGCACCCGCGCCTGACCTGAAATACGTGTTATTTTAGAGGCGCCCGCTGAAACAGTCGGCGCCTCTGAAAAAGAATTGGAGTATGTATGATACGGTTAAGCCGTTTGAACAACGAAGCTTTTTTCGTTAACTCCGACCTGATTGAGTTCGTGGAACAAACGCCGGATACAATCGTGTCCATGATGTCCGGGCGCAAGCTTGTCGTGACAGAAACGCCCGAGCACATCCGCGACCTGATTATTGAGTATAAGCAGCGCATCATGCTGCCTACAAAAGAAAAGCCAGAAATGGACGAGGAATGCTGACTTGGAAAAGACGACTATCATAGGTCTTGCAGCAGGCGTGGGGTGCATCGTTGTATCAATTTTGATCAGCGAAGGTGCCTCCTTAGGCAGCTTTCTGGATGCGCCTTCGGTACTCATCACCGTAGGGGGTACAATTGCCTCCACCATTGTTGCGTATCCTGCAAAATCCCTAAAGACGCTCGGCAAGACTCTCAGGACTGCGTTTAAAAGCAACAAGACGGATCTTTACGCCGAAGTTGAAACAATCATTGGCATTGCAAACACCGCGCGCCGCGAAGGCTTGCTCGCCCTGGAAAATTCACTTTCCAAAATTACCGATCCATTTATGAAAAAGGGCATCATGCTCATTGTGGACGGTACCGATCCGGAATTCGTAAAGGCCGTTATGGAAGCGGAAATCTACTTTATTCAGGACCGGCATGCTCAAGGCCAGGCAGTTATTGACGCCATGGCGGCATATGCCCCTGCATACGGCATGATTGGAACGCTCATCGGCCTTATTAACATGCTCAAGAGTTTGAGCAATACGGATGCATTGGGCCCCAGTATGGCCGTTGCGTTGGTTACAACATTCTACGGTGTTATTTTAGCCAACCTCGTATTCAATCCGATATCTAGGAAGCTTAAGGTAATGACTGCGCAGGAAGCCATGCACAAAGAGCTGCTT
>JAEXTB010000309.1 GCA_023453725.1 Bacillota bacterium
GTCATACCTTGTGCATTATAGCAAAGCGCCTTTCTAAATGCAAGGGGTCTGAGGCATTTTCGGCGTTAGAATCCAGTGATTTCTACGTCAAAGTACCAGCTTATATAGCACTAGGAGCGTAGGGGGATCGCAATCCCCACATTTGATCAAATCTGACGATTGGATGTGAAGCTTTAGCTGCACATCACTCCCTGTAGACCCGAATGTGTCATTCGGGTGCATGCGCGTCAATAATAATAATTGTTCCCGCCAATCTTTTTATAGAACTCACGCGAGGAGGACCAGCTTTGCCCAAGGGACGCGGCCCTGAAATACATCACGCCCGCCGGAATGGTGCGGTTCCCTCCATTGAAAACGGACTCAGCCGCTGAAAGTGCTGCGCTGCTCGGCTTCAAATCATCAAAGCTGCTGTATTTGACAACGGAAAACTGTCCGCTCCTGTAAACCTCACGTTCCACAGAACCGCCAAATCTCTTTGAGTTGCAGCGGTTATAGAGTATGCTTGCCATGGCTAAAAAGCTATCTTCCGATTGGCTCTTTCCTTCCGCATAAATGAGCTTTGCGACAAGATAGATTTCATCTTCCGTATAGTCACCCGCTCCGCCGCTTTCAATCTCCGGCTCAGGCGTCTTTTCCGGTTCTTCTTCCTCTTTCTCTGGTTTCGGGGTCGGCTTGGGGGTGGATTTTGCCTTGGGCTTTGGCGTCGGGGTTGGCGTGGAAATTGCGCCTACACCTACAAATTCCTTGAGAACAAAGCCCTCAATATCATCTGTTTCAATCTGATACCATTCGTCCGTTTTCGCGGTAATGGTAACGAGGGTATGATAATCGATCTCGCCCGTTTTGTCATATTCGGTGCCGGGACCTTCGCGCAGGTTGACATCGTGCCCTTTGATATACCCATCCGTATCCTTGATGTTCTCAAGTTCATATTCGGGTGTAGGCTCAGGGGTGGGCTTTGGCGTTGACGCCGGGGTTTCAGAGGGCAAGGAATCCACGCTTGGAGTTGGAGATATGACAGCAGCTCCCGGTACCGGGCTTTTCGCTGCCGGGGTCGGATGCGCGGCAAGCTGCGCCGTTACGGAAGAAACGGTCGCCGTTGCGGACGGTATCTCCAAAACATCCTCCGCGTTTTCAATATCCTTTTGGATTGGGGCGCTGCTCTCTACATTTGCCGCACAGCCGAACAGGAATAATTGCAGGCAAACGAGCACCGCTAGAATCCACCGTGTCCTCATTGCTCCTCCTTCGTGGATGATACGCATTTATCCTATAATATGTATTTCCGTAAATCCTCGTTCACATAGTTGTTCGCCATGCGTTCGCTGACATACGGACCGTCTATGGTCAGTTCAAGGTCGGGGTAGTCTCCGCCCGCCTGGAAGGAGATGTCCTCAAGCAGCAATTCCATAATGGTATGCAGACGTCGCGCGCCGATGTTTTCCGTGTTTTCATTCGCAAGGAAAGCATATTTCGCCACGGTTTCAATCGCGTCGTCCGTGAAGGTAAGCATCAGGTGATCGGCTGAAAGAAGCGCCGCATACTGCTTGGTAATGGCATTTTCCGGCTGAGTCAGGATGCGCTTATAGTCCTCCTGCGTAAGAGCGTCGAGTTCCACACGGATGGGGAAACGCCCCTGCAGTTCCGGGATCAGGTCCGTCACCTTGGCCACATGGAACGCGCCAGCGGCGATAAAAAGCATATAGTCGGTCTTGACCGGGCCATACTTCGTGTTGACGGTAGAGCCTTCCACAATGGGGAGAATGTCTCTCTGCACGCCTTCGCGCGAAACATCCGGCCCGCCGGAAGATGCGGCGCGCGCCCCTGCGATCTTATCAATTTCGTCGATGAATATAATGCCGTCCTGCTCGGCCTTTTCCACAGCCTCCCGCACGACTTCGTCCATATCAATGAGCTTGTCGGATTCTTCCTGAACAAGTATCCGCCGCGCTTCCTTGACAGGTACCTTGCGGCGTTTTTTCTTACTGGGCAGTATGCCGCCGATCATATCATTGAGGTTAACGTCAATGCCCATGGCAATCATCGCGTCGCTGCCGGGGTTTTTCTCCTCCACCTCAATTTCTAAAATCTCGTCTTCCAGCCGCCCCGCGCGAAGCTGAGCAAGTACCGTTTCCCGGCGGTTAAAATGCGTGCGCTTTTCTTCCTCCGTCATCTGCGGCTCCTGCGGCTGGCCCGCGCCCAAAAGCATTTGAAGCGGATTCTGCGGAGGCATGGTTTCACTTTTGCGCAACGGCACCAAAAGATCCGCCAATCGCTGTTCGGCAGCCGCTTCCGCCATCATGCGCACTGTCTCCATGCGTCTGGCCTTGCACAGACGGATGGAAGCCTCCACAAGATCGCGGACCATGGAGTCGACATCCCGGCCGACATAGCCGACTTCCGTAAACTTTGTAGCCTCCACCTTGATAAAAGGCGCTTCCAAAAGCTTTGCTAAGCGTCTTGCAATCTCCGTCTTGCCTACGCCAGTTGGGCCCATCATGATAATATTCTTGGGTGTGATTTCCTCCCGCAGCTCCGGAGAAAGTAGGCTCCTGCGGTAGCGGTTGCGCAACGCAATGGCGACCGCCCGCTTTGCCTTGTTCTGACCTACAATGTACTTATCTAAAGCTTCTACAATTTGTTTGGGCGTAAGCATTGCGTTATACCTCCTCCACCGTTATATTGCCGTTGGTGTACACGCAGATATCGCCCGCGATTTTGAGCGCGCGCTCCGCGATTTCCCGTGCGGAAAGCTCCGTGTTTTCCTTAAGCGCCTTGGCTGCGGAAAGTGCGTACATGCCGCCTGAACCAATGGCGGCAATGCCGTCGTCAGGGTCAATCACCTCACCGGTACCGGAAATGACAAGCAGCTCATCTTTATCCGCAACGAGCAAAAGTGCCTGAAGCTGCCTTAACGCCTTGTCGCTGCGCCATTCCTGCGCCAAAGAGACCGCAGCGCGCGTAAGCCCGCCGCCGTATTGCTCCAGTTTTGCTTCAAAGCGTTCGCAAAGAGAAAACGCATCGGCAACGGAGCCCGCAAAGCCCACCACAACCTTGCCGTGGTAAAGCCGCCGCACCTTTTTCGCTGTGCTCTTCATGACAACAGATTTTTCCAAAGTGACCTGTCCGTCCCCTGCTATTGCGC
>JAEXTB010000001.1 GCA_023453725.1 Bacillota bacterium
CGAATATCTTTCGCTGCAGGATTATAAGAAGGCGATTTTTTACTATGAAACGTCGCTCCAAAAGCTGGGGGACCGCCGCATCGCGTTTGCGCCGCACCTGTATCTTCGCATGGTGACTTGCTATGCAGCGCTGGGGCAGCATGAAAAAGCACTGGGGATGATAGGGCAGGGACTTGCCGCTTACCCGCGCTGTACAGATTTGGCGTTTTTGCGGGCGGATATTCAAAGGAACCTCAAACGCTTTACGCTTGCCATTGACAGCTACGAAACCTGCCTGAATATGGGTGCTCCCCCGCCAACATTGGAGCTGTTGCCGGGCTGTGGCACATACCGCGCGGCGCTGGCGCTGGGGGAGCTGTATCTTGCACTCTCTGATTATCCGCGTGCGGCCAGGTGTTTTACGCAGGCGCTTTCCGATCAGCCGCAGCTCTATGGCGCGTTGTACCGGCTTGGTCACGCGTTCCGCCATATGTATGGGGCGGATGAGGCAAAACAGAAGCTGTTTTCTTTCTTTGCAGACCCCCGCTATACCCCGAATGCACTGGTCGGGGCGGATGTACTGGCGGGGGAAGGGCTATTCCGGCAAGCGCTGCACGCGCTGGAGGATATCACCCAGGCTGCGGGACATGAGGCGGAAATCAGTTATGTGCGGGGGAAGGCGCTGCTCTTTTTGGGAGAGTACAAAACGGCGGCAGATGAACTCAGGAGAGCTTGTGTCCAAGAACAAAAAGGATGCGTTTTGCGCGGCATACCGCGCATGAGCGCACAGCTATTAACAGCACTTTCTCTGATCGAATTGGATTTTGAGTTGATGAAAGAAGCGATTGGGCTTGTAAAACTCCATGGGGGGAGCGCGCAGGCCGCGGAATTGCTGCTTGCAGTGATAAAAGGCGAGACGCCGGATGACCAGGGCTTTGAGGACGAAGGGAAAGAAGCGCTCGACTTTATACTTGGCATATTTGACGCATTATTAAAAGCAAAGGCGTTTGAAACAATGGATCAGCTGCTAAGGGCGTTCAACTATGTGGATGCGAAGGATGTTCTTACGCGCCTTGCTCGGCTGTTTGACGAAAACGGATATACTTCTCTTGCAAAAGAATATGTAGTAAGAAGCATCAAGGAGCTTGATGTGCTGGACGCTGCGGGAGCAGGCATTCTATACCGGAGTATCCTGAACTAGGGGACGACGAGTATGTGGCGCACCTGTTTATAAAAAGCTTTTCGCAAGGCGTATACATGCGTATAATATAGCCGTAACAACAAAATGGGAGGATCGCTATGGAAGGCCGGCCATTTATCCAGCTTGCGGACGCTGTTCCGGTGGAACAGTGCCAGGGCGTTACCCGCAGGACATTGTCATACTGCGATGAGGTGATGATGTGCCAGTTTGAGCTTCAAACCGGCGCAACCATTCCGTTGCATGCGCATGTTCACATACAGAATGGATACATGCTTTCGGGCAGCATGAAATTCTTAAAAAAAGATGGGACTTCCTATATTGTGAAGGCCGGGGACAGCTACGTGTTTGGCTCCAATGAACCGCATGGCGTTGTTTGCCTGGAGCATGCGGTTGTGGTAGAAAACTTTCTGCCCGTGCGCAGGGAATTTATCTAATCCACGGTCTGTTCCACATCGGTAATAAGCGCCTGTGTATTTGCTTCGATAAAGCACAATACATGGGATAGCGTGCTGTTGCCCTGCGTGCTGTCCGTGACAACGGCTGCAATGCCGAGCACAATGATCTGGTGGATGTCGTGTTCTTCTACTTCGGCAACGGATACGTTGAACTTGTTTTTAATTTTTGCACAGAGGCTTTTGACTTCCGAACGTTTTTCCTTAAGGCTGTGCACCCAATTTGCGTGCAACCTGACTTTCATTACCGCAATGCGCATTGCTTTTGCTCCCTTTCCATGCTGGACAAGCTGGTCTCGTTCTATTGTGCCCCGCTGCTACCAGTATACGTGCAATAAAAGCTATGCTGCAACAAAAAAGGAGAACCATGCAAATAGACTTGCAATCGCTCAACGGTGCGTGCGCCTGCAAAAAAGTACATACGCTCTATACGCGGGAAGTTGTGATTGCGCGCGGTGCGATTTCGATGGTCCCGGAAATGCTTTCCCGCTATGGGTACCGTTTGCCGCTTGTTGTGTGTGATGCAAATACCTATGCCGTTGCGGGAGAGGCTGTCTGTGCGCAGACGAACGCTAAGGCTGTTGTACTGCAAGGCGAGCACCTGCATGCGGACGAGCATGCGGTAAACGAATTGACAAGCCGCCTTCCAAACGGCGTGGATGTGCTGTTGGCGGTGGGAGCGGGAACCATACACGACGTGGTGCGCTATACGGCGTTTTCACGCGGGATACCGTTTATTTCCGTCCCCACGGCGGCCAGTGTGGATGGGTTTGTCTCTACGGTTGCCGCCATGACATGGAGGGGGTTAAAAAAGAGCTTTGCTTCCGCAGCGCCGGTCGCCGTCGCGGCGGATACGGATATCCTGATGCGCGCGCCCTACCGGCTCACCGCCTCCGGCGTTTCAGACTTAATGGGCAAATACACCGCGATTGCGGACTGGCGCATTGCCCACTTGGTTACGGGCGAATATATCTGCGAGCGCATCTGCACCATGGCGCTTGACGCTGTAGCCGCTGCTGAGGCTTCACTTATGGACCTGCGCAAAGGGGAAGCGGATGCATATGAACGGCTGATGTACGGGTTGCTGCTTTCCGGGCTTGCCATGCAGATGGTGGGAAACTCCCGCCCGGCTTCGGGTGCGGAACACCATCTTTCTCACCTTTGGGAAATGGAGGCGATTACTCCGGCGCTTGATGCGCTGCACGGGGAAAAAGTATGTGTTGGGCTCATGCTGCTGCTTCCCGTATATGAATCCATAGGCTGTGCCATACGGGAGGGACGGTGCGGCGTTATCCCCTATGAAGGACTCGAGCTTTGCCTTCTGGAACCGGCATTCCCGGAACGGGAAAAGCTTCGCGGGATATTGGAAGAGAATGCGCCTGACCCGTTGGAGACGGTTGATCTTCCTACGATCAAAAGCGCCCTGCCCGCAATTGAGCAGGTGCTTGGAACACTGCCAAAGCATGAATTCCTCAATCAAGAGCTGCATCTTGGCGGTTGCAAACAGACGCTTGAGGAAATCGGACTTCACTCTTCTGTTCGTGAGCTGAGCTTAAGCATTGCGCCTTATGTAAGAAACCGGCTCACACTTCTGCGCCTTTCAAAATTGCTGTGTCTCACACCGGGGACAAAATGAGCCAAAGTTTATCAAAAACACGTTATTCTGCATAACTTAATGCAACAAAGCAAAGCGCCCGTGCCCTCTATATGAAGGGTACGGGCGCTTATCGTATGTTTACTGGGCGTGATTGATTTCAGAAGGTGCCTCGGTTTTGTTCATAAGCTCCTCGCTGCAGTTCATCAAAAGCATGGGCGGCTCCTGGAAGCCTTCGGCACGGCTGGGGGTGAGTATGATGCGCAGCGTCTGGAAAATTAGGCTTAAGTCGTGCAAAAACGTGTAGTTTTCGATGTACATGAGGTCCATCAGCAGCTTATCCTGCGAGGATGTATCATAGTTTCCATAAACCTGGGCGTTTCCGGTCAGCCCGGCCTTTACATTAAGGCGGTAGCGGAACGCGGGAAGTTCCTTTTCATATTCAGCCGCAATTTCAGGACGCTCCGGGCGGGGGCCCACAAACGACATATCTCCTGTTAAGATGTTAAAAAGCTGCGGCAGCTCATCCAGCCTGCATTTACGGATGAACCGGCCTACGGGCGTCACCCGGTCGTCGTTTGTTACGGTCAGCTGTACGCCGTCTTTTTCCGCGTCCATCACCATGGAGCGGAACTTATACAGTTTAAACACCCTTCCAT
>JAEXTB010000078.1 GCA_023453725.1 Bacillota bacterium
GTTATATGCTTTCCTTCACAAGCTTTCCAAGGCGCTCCATGCCTATGGTAATACGTTCGGGTGTTGCAGAAGAGAAATTGAGACGCATGGTGTTCTGTCCCATGCTGTCCGGCTTAACATAGAAGTATTGGCCGGGGATAAATGCCACCTTAAATTCGCTCGTAGCGCGTTTTAGCATTCTTGGTACATCCGGGTTACCCGGCAGTTCACCCCATACAAACAGGCCGCCTTCAGGCTTTGTATAGCGGAAGGATGCGGGGAAATACGCTTCAATGCCTGCAAGCAGCGCATTGAGGCGCTCTGCGTACATGGGAATGATATTACTTAAATGTCCGGGCAGAAGCCCCCGGCGCAAGAACGTATCCGCAATGGCCTGCGTGAGGTTGGAGGTATGCGTATCAACGCTCTGTTTGGCTACAGTAAGTTTTTTTGCAATCTCGGGTGCAGCGACCAAAGTCCCGACGCGAAGCCCCGGCGAAAGAATTTTACTGAAGCTGTTGAGTAGTATGACGTTACCCGTTTTATCGAATGTCTTGATGGGCGGCACAGGTGAACCGCTGTACCGAAGATCGCAATACGGATCGTCTTCCACCACGATAATATCATACTTGGAGGCAAGCTCCGCGATCGCCTTTCGCCGCTCTACCCCCAGCGTCTTACCCGTAGGGTTTTGGAATGTGGGGATTACATAGAACATCTTGGGGCGGAGTGTGCGGATTTTATCCTCCAGCTCATTCAGATCCACACCTTCATCATCCATACCCACGGGCACACAATCCGCCTGATAGGTATGGAATGCCTGCAGGGAGCCTAAAAATGTGGGTGACTCTACAAGCACCACATCGCCGGGGTCTACAAACACCTTGGTGATAAGGTCTATTCCCTGCATGGAACCGGTGAGCGTTAGAACGCTTTCCTCCCCCGCCGTAACGCCCTTGGGACGGGCGATATGGTTTAAATACGATTCGCGCAGCGGATTGTATCCTTCCGTGGTGCCATACTGAAGAATGCCGGCGCCGTTATTCTCCAACACCTCATGGGCAATCTGCTCCACAAGCTCAATTGGGAACGATTCCTTCGCCGGATTGCCGCCGCCAAAAGAAATGATCTCCGGATCGCCCATCAGTTTGAGTATCTCGCGGATTACGCTGCCGGATACATTCTCCATCCGCTTTGCAAACTTCGTCATTTGCCATATCTCCTTACTGCCGTATTTCACAATGGATATTTATTCATTACTCCGTTGTTGCTATTTTAGGCGCATGCGGCGCATTGTGCAAGTGTTATCTCGGTTTTCTTCAAAAGTGACCCGCAGCATTGGCAGGCGGCATACGCAATGGTACAATAAGAAGGAGTATGTCTCCCACTTGCAATGAGTGGATTCAGGAGGATTTATGTCATATCAGGCGCTGTATCGCAGGTTCCGCCCACGCCGGTTTGTAGACGTCAAGGGGCAGGATCATATCACCACCATTCTGAAAAACCAGGTGGGTTCCGGCCGTTACGCGCATGCGTACCTCTTCAGCGGCTCCCGCGGAACGGGTAAGACCAGTATTGCCCGGATATTCGCGCGCGCGGTCAACTGCCTCTCCCCCATAGATGGCGAGCCCTGCGGCGTTTGCGAGGCCTGCCGCCACTCCTTGGAGGAGGATTCTGTAGATATTATTGAGATTGACGCCGCCTCCAACACCGGCGTTGACGATATGCGCGCGCTTCTTGAAAAGGTGCGCTTTACGCCGCTTCAATTAAAATATAAGGTCTATATCATCGACGAAGTACACATGCTTTCAAACGCCGCCTCAAACGCGCTGTTAAAGACGCTGGAGGAGCCGCCCGCCCACGTGCTGTTTTTGCTGGCCACAACAGAGCCGCAGAAAATACTTCCCACCGTCATCTCGCGCTGCCAAAGGTTTGATTTCCACCGTCTCTCCCTGACGGAGATGGTGGGCGTCATGCAGGATGTATTGTCTGGCGCGGGCGCCGTTATTGAGGAAGGCGGTCTTTTGGCGATTGCCCGCGCGGCGGACGGCGGCATGCGGGATGCATTGAGCCTTGCCGACCAATGCCTCGCTTTTTGCGGCGGGCGTGTGACGGAGCGGGACGTTTACGATGTATTGGGCTCCATGCAGCAGGATTTCCTGTTTGATATGGCGGACGCGCTTTTAAAAGGCGATGCCGCCCGCGCCCTTACGCAGTTTGACACACTTGTGCGCGGCGGGCGCGATATCGGCGTGTTTACGCAGGATCTTGCCCAGCACATCCGCGCGCTGCTGCTTGCAAAAGCGTGCGGGGATTGCAGAGAGCTGTTGGACTGCACGGCGGAAACCATGGCCCGTTACCGCGCCCAGGCGGAAGCCGCATCCCAGGAACGGCTGCTGCGGGCCTTGGAGTTGATTACAAAATCGCAGAGCGAAATGAAGTGGCTGCGCCAACCGCGCGTATTATTGGAAACCATGCTTGTGCGCATTTGCCGCCCGGAAGATGAAAGCGCCTTAATTGCGCTGCAGGAACGGATTGCTTCGTTAGAAGCAAAGCTCAACGGCATTCCGGCTGCGCCGTTGCAGCATTCCTCTGCTGCAGCACAGCCCGCACAAAACATCCCGCAGCCTGCTATGCCCCCTGTTCAGGCCGCGCCTCCCTGGCAAGCCCCCGTGGATGATCTTATCCCTCCGCCGGAAGAGCCTGCTTTTTATGCGGACGAGCCGGTCAACCAAAAAGCGCCCGCACCGGCACCCGCAGCACCTAAACCCGCAGCGCCCGCCAAGGCGGCGGCGGCCCCGGCAACGTCTGCAGCGAACAGTGCTTCCGATCCGGCATGGGAAGCGCTCAAGCAGATTTTGCAAAGGCAGAACCTTCCGCTCTATATCATGGCGATTGCCGCGCATACCGCCATACGTGAAGGTAATGTGCTCACGGCCATGTTCGCGCCCATACATTCCTCCAATGCTGCGGCGCTCAACATCCCCAAGCATGTTGAAATCTTAAAGAACATGCTCCAGACAGTGGAGCCGGAGCTTCAACTGCGCGTCATCGTGGCGCAAAAGCCCACCAATGATCCGAAAACGCTCGAGATGCAGCGCATGTTCGGCGACAAGCTGCATATAGAGAGTTAGGGCTTTTGCCCCGTTTGTCAAGCCGCAAACGAATATGGTATACTTCTATTAATTGAAAAAAGCAAAAAGCAGGAGGATCCTATATGGCAAAGGGTGGTTTCCCCGGCATGGGCGGCGGCATGAATATGCAGCAAATGATGAAGCAGGCCCAAAAAATGCAGCAGGATATGGCGCGTAAGCAGGAAGAGCTTGGCGCGCGCGAGCTGACCGCACAGGCAGGCGGCGGCGTAGTGAAAGTGACCGTATACGGCCGCAAGGAAGTTAAAAACATAGAGATTAATCCCGACTGTGTGGACCCTGAAGATGTGGAAATGCTGCAGGATCTCATTACCGCAGCCACCAATGAAGCGCTGAGAATGGCAGATGAAATGATGAACGCCGAAATGAGCAAGCTGACCGGCGGCCTTAACCTCGGGTTCTAAGAAGATGCTGCAGACCATTGAACCAATTGCAAGGCTGACCGCGCAGCTTGCGCGGCTGCCCGGCATCGGCATGAAAAGTGCGCAGCGCCTGGCGTACCATATGCTGGAGGTGCCTAAAACCCAGGCTGCCGAGCTTGCAGATGCCATTTTGCATGCCAGAGAGACCGTATTTTGCTGCCCAATCTGCGGGAGCTATACGGATACTGCCCCCTGTGCGCTCTGTGCGGATACTGCCCGTGATAACGGCGTGATCTGCGTGGTTCAGGATGCGCGGGACGTGCTGGCTATGGAAAAATCCCGCGAATTTGGCGGCAGATACCACGTACTGCACGGGTATCTCTCCCCCATGGACGGCATCGGCCCGGACGATATCCGCATCAGCGAATTGATGGCACGCATAGCCGGGGGCGGTGTCCGCGAGGTCATACTCGCCACCAACCCGGATGTGGAAGGCGAAGCGACAGCCTCCTATATTGCAAAGCTCCTTAAAGAAAAGAACATCCGTGTTACAAGGATTGCGCACGGCATTCCCATCGGCGGCAACCTTGAGTATATCGATGAGGTGACATTGGGAAAGGCGCTTACAGGAAGACGGGAGATGTAAAGTTCCACGGTTCGCTTTTGTTGGAATTTTTTATGTGACGCATTATGCTTCTTCCATAAATTTTTTGTGAACTTCCTGTGTCATGCAACCAAAAGTGCTGATGGATCGTCTATAGTATGAATAGAGCGTGAACATGCTTCACGTATTCCGCAGCGCATGGACGTGCTGCCGCAGAAGGGAGGGATTGCATGGGCAAAGGATTTCGGCTTTTGAGCGCGCTGCTTGTCTGCCTGGTCTTAAGTGCATGCACCGCACCCGCCACAAATATTGTGGTTTCTTCCCCTGCCGCGGAAGAACGTCTGCTTTCTGATTTGCGCGCGCAGTACCGTAACGCTTCCCTCATTGTTTCAGGAGAGTGCGTAGGCAACCATATCGACTCTTCCGGCAATACTTGTTATGATCTTTCTGTTGCAAAGGTTTACGCTGGTAACGCGAAAGTCGGAGATATTGTCCACTGCACCACAGGCTCCATGAATACGGGTGAAAGCTATCTTTTGTTCCTTGGCCAGGGCGTTGACGTCAACTATGCCGAGGATCTGACCGGATATTCCCTGATTTCCGGCGCACCCATGCCGATTGTGGACAGCGAAGTGATCTGGGACGGCAAACGAATTTCGCTGGATGCGCTCCAGCAGGAAATTCAGGCGCTTTCTACCGTTATTAGCGCGCCTGCTCCCATTTACTATTACGATGCCATCTCCTCCCTTACAGCCGCTTCCGAGGACATCTTCATTGGCAAGGTCACGCGGCTACCGCAGATGAAAGATACGGCATTTTCCATCCGCAACGGCGGCGCAGTGGAAAAGGCCCAATACTCGGCGTCTGTTGTAACCGTAGAAGCGTATGGCGTTATGAAGGGTTCTTTGTCTTACGGAGATGAGCTTCAGATGGTATTCAGCCCCGAGCGCATTGGCGGCATGTTGGATTTTACAACGCTGCAGCATATGGAACTCACCGCCGGGCAGACGCCACGCTTGCAGCTTGGCGGCGTCTATGTATTTTTCCTTACCAAAGGACCGGACGCGAAGCAGCCCTACCACTTCCCCGTAAACCCGTTGCAGGGCATTCTGCCGCTTTCCGGTGATACGCTGCATGTTCCTGCCGCAAACAGTGCGCTAAAGGCCTACGACAAGCTCTCAGCGCTTGTGCAGGCATTAAAGTCCGCTCAGGTGGTCACAATGCCCCGCGAGGATTCGCCTTCGCTGGTGGTGGAAGAGTAAAAATCCTCTTAACTCTATAAAAAAACGAAACAAGGCGCATAAGCGCCTTTTTGTGTGCATTTAGATATATCATACGATCCAACCGAACTTTTGCTTTTACGGTTATTTTCTTCTTGAGCGATATGCTTTACAATGTTAAGAGATATGGACCCGGCACATGAGGAGACATATGAAAAGCAACAAGCATCACTTATGGATTTACCAATTTTTCCGCCACCCAGTCAAACTGTTTTTGAAGCTGCGCTTTGGATATACCGGCAGAAAAGAAAAAGCCATTCCGACTCCCAGCATCGTACTTGCAAACCATACCACCAATTACGATCCGCTGATGGTGGCAACAAGCTATTCTCAGCACATGTACTTTGTCGCGGGTGAGCATGTATTCCGCGCGGGTCTGGCCTCCAAGCTGCTACGCACCTTTTTCGCTCCCATTTCCCGCGTGAAGGGAACAACGGACGCGCGGACTGTTATGGAAATACTCCGAAGCATTCACGCGGGCTACAACGTATGCATTTTTGCGGAGGGAAACCGCACGTATAACGGCCTGACCTGCGACATCCTGCCCTCTACGGGTAAGCTTGTACGCGCAAGCGGCGCTACGCTCGTTACCTACCGCATTGAGGGCGGATATTTTGCTTCCCCCCGCTGGTCCAAGACACTCCGGCGGGGTAAAATGCTTGGGCACGAAGTTGCCCGCTATTCTGCAGATCAGCTCAAAGCCATGACCAATGAGGAAGTCAACACCATCATCAAGCGTGACTTATATGAGGACGCATATGCCCGCCAGCAAACGGAGCACACGCGTTTTACTGGCAAACGTTTGGCGGAGGGCATTGAAGCAGGGCTTTTCCTGTGCCCCTCCTGCTTACGCGTAGGCACCCTGGTTGGCAAAGACGACCGGTTTTCCTGCAGCTGCGGATTAAACGGCCGTTATACGGAATACGGCATGCTAGAAGGCGCTTCCCTGCCCTTTTCCACCGTAACCGAGTGGGATCTCTGGCAGTCTGAAACATTCTTTACGCGCGCACGAAACGCATCCAGTGACGAGTTGCTGTTTGAGGATACACAGCAGCAATTGATTTTACTAAGTTCCAACGCCAAACTGCTCGCCGAAGGAACGTTGCGGATGTATGGCGACCGGTTCTGTATTGGCGAACACTGCATGGCGCTTCATGACATTGCCAACCTTGCCATACACGGGCGAATGACAATCGTATTCAGCACCCAGGATGGCCAGTATTACGAACTGAAATCCGCGATCGATCGCAGCGCCCCCAAGTATGATATCGCCTGGCGGGCGTGTCTGGAGCGGGAACGCCTCACAACTCAATAAGTTCATTGAAAAAGTAAGCCTGATTTGAGTAGTAGTTCAAATCAGGCTTTTTTATCGCGTATTATACACTTATTGCTGCTGAAGTTCTTGTAATACCCTCTTAAAAATCTCCTTTGGAAGCACAACATTGTGCCCGGAAACGCAGGTATCAAAATCGATCTGCTGATACTTGAGAACGGTATCCATATATACCTGCATTTGAGTATCGATATTGGGTACGATCTCGTCTAAATTATCGCCGATGTTGTCGCCAACGTCCAGGACCTTCTCTACTTCGTCAAGCACGCTGATAGAATCAATCGTGTGCCCGGGCGTATAGAATATCCTGATTTTATCATCCGGAAAATACAACCCGTCTTCAAACACCAAATTGGGGAGGCATAACCTTGCTTCCCCTTTGATAAACTGCTGATGCTTGTTGATTGTCTCTTCCCAGTTTTCTGCAATGAGTTCCCTGCAACGCGTATGAGATATGATAGTATGGCCCGCAAATACGTGGTTTCCCCATACATGGTCCCAGTGGTGGTGTGTATTGATCACAACCACTGGTTTTCCATTGTCTTCCAAATATGCTTTGATCGGCGCGATGCTCAGGGACCCCAAGCCTGTATCAATGAGATAATTGTATTGATCCCCGATAATCAGGTGGATGTTTAAATCCCAATCCGTAACGGGAAATCTGAATACAATGTTCCTGTTTTTTATTTTTTCAATTTTCATGACTACCTCGCAGCCGTATAAGTATATCTGAATAAATTCTACAGTATTGGGCGCAAAATGGAAAGAAGCTCTAAACAAAAGCACCGGCGGCTCGTATTTTTTGTTGAAACAGCACCGCTTACATCCGGAACAAGGCGCCTATTATAACGCGGCGGCAGAACGTGACTGCGGAAAGAGGCGTATAGGCCTGAGCGGGAGACCTGTTGGGTCGAAATGAAAAGGCTTGCCGAATAAGGGCAAGCCTAATGGTCCATCTGTTAACGGCGTCTGCAGCCGCAGTTGCATCTGCGTTTGCCACAGCAGGAGCAAACGGCAGCAACGGCCAATAAGGGTAAAAGGCAGCTCATAATCTTCACTTCCTGTCATGTATTGCCACAACAAAGCGTGGCAGAGACAGTATATATTATGTCACTCTTGAACTATGCGTGAAATAGGCAACAATATAGGCCGATTATAAAAGCAGAAACCCCCTAAAATAGGGGGTTTCTTTGGCGCGCCCGACACGATTCGAACGTGCGACCTACAGAGTCGGAGTCTGTCGCTCTATCCAACTGGGCTACGGG
>JAEXTB010000115.1 GCA_023453725.1 Bacillota bacterium
AAGCAGCGCCCCCGTAGGGGGTTCCTCGAGTGTTTTCAGCAGCGCATTCTGCGTGGTCTCAGACATGTTGTGCGCGTCCAGGAATACGATTGCGCGCCTGCCGGAAACAGAACGCGCGCCAAGCTCCGCCTGCAGGGCGCGCAGCGCGTCAATCGGCACCGCTTTGGGACCCAGCACATAATAATCCGGGCAGCCGGAAAGCGCGTCCTCGCCGGTAAGCCCAAGGTGTCTTGCCGCCGCCTGCCTCGCCAAAGCAGCATACGCGCTTCCTTCCGGCCCTGTGAGCAGGATGGCGTGCGGAATGCGGCCATTTTGAATTGCGTTGTTCAACCGTCTGGCGGTCAGCTCGTTGGACATACCCGCTCCTTTTCTTTAAGACAAGAGCAATGCCTGAAGCTCCTCCACGCTTTCCACCAGGTGAAGCGGGTGGTAACTTGAGAGCTCCTCGCGCGAACCAAAGCCGTAGAGCACGCCGATTGCGGGCATGCCTACCGCCTGCGCGCCGATCATATCATACATACGGTCGCCTACCATGACGCAGCGCGCCGGGTCAAAGCCTGTCCGGTCTAAAAGCGCCTGCAGAATATCCTCTTTTTCAAGCAGGCCCTTATCGGGATCCGCCCCGCTGATAAAATCCAGGTACGGCAGTAAACCGAGCATTTCCGCCTGCTCCTCGCAGGTATGCTGCAGCTTGCAGGTGGCAACGCCTGTCGGCATGCCAGCCTTCTGCACGGCCTGCAGCAGTTGTTGAATGCCCGGATACGGGCAAAGCAGGGGGACCGCTTTTTCCGCGAATATCCTGCGGTAGATTTCTATTGCCCGATCGAGCCCCAGCCCTTCAAACCCGAATATCTCCGGAAAAAATTTATGGATTGGCGGCCCCACGCATGCGCGCAGCTGCGCCTCCGGTATCGGATCGTGGCCCATCTCCTGTAACATCAGTTGCAGCGTAAGTACAATCCCCGGGCCGCTGTCCACCAGCGTGCCGTCAAAATCAAATATGACCGCCTGATAGTTTGCCATAATAATCTCCTAAAAATCATATTGAACGCGCGGATGTTACCGCACGACAATTGCGTAATTTTCCTGTACCCCGAACAGCTCCGCGCCCAACGCCTGTTGTTCGGCCAAAAACGCCACAGCTTCCTCCGTAATGCGCTCCCCAGGCGTCCAAAGCGGAATGCCGGGCGGATAAACGCCCACGGAATCAGCCCCCGTCCTCCCCGCGCAAGCAGCAAGGGGGATACGTTCTTTTTGAGCACAGACAGCCTCACGCACCGGCATCACCCGTTCCAGCCCGGGATACTCCGCAGGCATATTGGGCGGATACTCCGTCCCATACGGAAGCGTGCGCAAGCCATCCAAAAGCATTTCATACCACATGGAATCGTCAGAAGGGGTACAGATGCACACCACGCGGCGCAAATCTGAAAACTCAACATAGATATCCTTCTGCTCCAGCGCCCGCTGCGCTGCAAACCCCGTAATGCCGCGGCGGCTTACATCCACCACAACACGGGTGGCATCGATTGCTGCGATCCCCGCCGAACCGATCACGGACTGCGGGAGCGTAGAGAGCCCCAGGAGGCCGTCTATGCTTGTTGCAAGTGTGCGGCAAATATTGACCGTCTGCGTCCAGCACCGCGCGTGGTTTGCGGTATAGAGCGCCCAATCCAGCGATGCAAGCAGCAAGTACGAAGGCGAACTTGTCTGCACAAGGGTTAGCGCCTGCTGCACGGTATGCTGCGAGAGGTTTTCTCCAATATGGAGCATAGCCGCCTGCCCCAGCGCGTTCATCGTTTTATGCGCGCTGTTGACCCATGCATCCGCATGGCCAGCAGGCGTTGCCGGCAGCGCTTCTGAAAACGGAAAGTGCGCGCCGTGGGCAGCATCCACAAACAGCAGCGCGCCATGCGCATGCGCGATGCTTGCAAGCGCTGGAATATCGGCACACAATCCATAATAATTGGGTGAGGTCAAAAGCACGGCATCGGCAGATTCTTCATGCAGCGCCTGCTCCAGCGCCTCCGGCGTTACACAGCCCCATAGCCCAAACTTTGATTCGTAGGCAGGCTGCAAAAAGCGGCACGCATGCCCTGCAAGCGCAATGCCGGAAATTGCGGAGCGGTGGCAATCCCTGCCCAACAATACGCGCGCACCCTGAGGTAAAGAAAGAAGCATAGCCAAGATGCCTGCCGTAGCCCCATTGACCAAAAAGAACGTATGGGCAGCGCCATACTGCTTGGCGCAAGTATCCTGCGCATCCAAAAGGATGCTTGAAGGGTTGTTTAAATTATCCGAAAAAGAGAGCTCGGTAATATCCCACTGTGCAAGCTCGGGCCGCATAAAACCAGCCATGCCCCTGCCCTTATGGCCGGGCATATGGAAGCGCGCCACCTGCCGTTGCGCATATGCGCCAAGTACGTCCGGCAAACGCGAAGGCATCTGCATATAGGCTCCCTTTCCCGCCGCGCGGCACTTTGGTTTTTATGCGGGCTTTGTGCCGTTTCCGACTCTTTTATGATATAACAATGCTTCAACAGCCGTCAACCAAACACATTTTTTAAACGAAAGAGCAAGCGTGAGCATTTGAAAGATTTCGTTTGCATGGAAGGGATAATGTCCGCTATTGTAAAAGAGTTGACGTTGCGATTACCTATGCAGCTGCGGTAATATGATTTGCGAGCCGTTCCTCAGTAGCTCAGCGGTAGA
>JAEXTB010000118.1 GCA_023453725.1 Bacillota bacterium
TTTTTTTGGAGGTCACATGTCAAATCTCACTGTGAAACAGATTGCGGAAAAATACAATGTTTCCGCGCATACCATCCGTTTTTATGATGATGAAGGGCTGTTTCCCGATGTAATGCGCGATGAGCACGGTGCCAGAGTGTTTACGCAGGCCAATTTGGAGTGGATTTATTTGGTGCTCTGCTTGCGCAGCACGGGGATGTCGGTTGCGGATATCAAAAATTATGTCCGCCTGTGCGCGCAAGGGGAGGGTACCGTGCTGGAACGGTACCATATCATACTCGCTCAGAAAGAGAAAGCGGAGCGCGAACTGGAGGAACTCAAGCAGCGCATTGCTGTGCTGAATAGAAAACAGAAATTTTATGAGCAGGCGCTGGCAAATAAGAACGATGTCTGCAATCCGTTTTCCAGCCAGCAGGGGCAAGGCGCAGGCTGAATAAAAACGCGCCTCTCGGCATCGAAATGGCTGATGATTGGCGCTTGTGCGGCATATACTAATTTGCATATCGTTAGGTAGAGGTCAGCATGCGAAATTTTGCCTTGGCCGCCATGGTTGCGGGCACGCTATATTTGTGGCCGCACTTGAAAGGATTGCCTATATTTCGAAAGCTCCAGCCGGGTACCGCCTGGTTGTTTTCTGCGCTTTTGGCTGCGCTGCTGCTGTTGGGCACTGCGCTGTTCAACAGCGTTCTGGTCGGCTTCTTCTTATACCTTTGCTTGTTTTACCTGTTTACAGACGCAGTTTTTCTTGCGCTACATCTGTTTGCGCGCGGGAAGGAACATAGGGCTTGGAAACGGATTTATGCGGGCGGGCTGCTGCCTGTGATTGCGGCGGTCTTGGTTTGCGTGCTTGGCGTCCTTAACGCAAAGAACATTGTGGTAACGGAATATGAGGTAACGCTTCAAAAACCAATGGCTGAAGATGTTCGAATTGCGCTAATCAGCGATATGCACCTTGGAACAGCAATTCAAAAAGAGGATTTGCCCGGTATCGTCGAAAAAATAAACGCCCTCTCCCCGGATCTGATCCTTTTGGGCGGGGATATTTATGAGGAAAAGACCACCAGGGAGCAGCTTGCGGCTTCATACGATGCGTTTTCCGGCCTGCAGGCGCCCCGCGGGGTTTATTACGTGCCCGGCAACCACGAGTATGACGCGCAAAAGGATGGGTCGCTTGATCTGGTATCCGTGTTTTTAAATCTTGAGACGGCGGGCATTACGCCGCTCAAGGATGAAGCGGTTAGTATGGCCGATTTTTATCTGATCGGAAGAGACGATTTTGATTCGTTTACCCGCGCTCCGTTAAAGACCTTACTGGAAGATGTGGATCAGACGCTGCCTGTTGTCGTGTTGGACCATGAACCTATGGAACTTGCAGAACCGAAGAATGGGGGGGTAGACCTCCAGCTTTCCGGCCACACGCACGCGGGGCAGTTGTTTCCCGGCGGGCAGCTCACGGAATGGTTCGGCATATTTGAATACAGCTATGGATACCACAAAACAGGGAACTATCAGCTTATTGTCAGCTCGGGAATTGGGGCGTGGGGGTTCCCGCTGCGCATCGGAAGCCCGACGGAAATCGTGCTGGTCACGCTAAAGGGGTTATAAAAGCACCGCCCGGTTGGGCGGCGCCAGCTTGTCAAAAAGCTAGAGATTAGTTAGGGCTCCGCCCCAAACCCCGCTTAGGGCTGTAACAGCCCTAAGAACCCATTTCACAAATGCCCAAGAAGGGACTTTGCAGAGTAAGGGATTCTCAAGGAACGTGTTCCTTGGGTGGGAATTCGAGAGCAAGATCCTCGAAAAAAGGGTTCTCGCCGCCCGATTGGGCGGCGTTTTCTTTACAGTAGAGTTGGGTTTTCGATGTTTATACGACCTGGGCACGCGGCTGTATAGAACGCACCTGGGTGGTAAGCGTTACGCCGTTTTCCAGGCACAGCTGCGTAAACTTCTGCTGAATGCGCATCAGCACAATGCTGATGTTGATTTCCGTCGCATTGGGCAGGAGGATCAGCAGCTGGGTGTTTGAGTGCTGGGTGAGCACATCGGATTTTCTGAGAGAAAGCATGCACGCCCGTTTAAGCGCGGACATGACTTGGAACATCTCCTGATCAGAAAGCTCCCGGCTATGGGCTACGATGGTGTACATGACGAGCATGCAGGCCACCTGTTCGCGCCGGTTCTTACGCTCATGGAGCTGGAAGATCTGGCGGAACACGTCGGCCTCGCACAGCATTGGGCCCGCCGCGGCGGCAGCTGACCTGAGATCGTCCAGCACCATGCCGATATCGGGGCGCTGCGGCTGGGCGGTGGTATTGATACTGCGCCCAGCAGCCTTTAATTCTTCGGAGGGCTGAACATCGAGCTCCTTGCTCAAAAGTGCCGTAATGCTCTTGTAATGGGACATGGCGCCATACCGGTTGCCATTTGCGAGCATTGCCTGAATCATCATGGCGTGATAGTGCTCTTCAAACATATTGTGCTGCAATGCGGTGGAGCAAACGTCGATGACCTCGTTATAGAGGTGCTGGTCGTAAAGCATGTTGATATAGCTGTTAATACAGGAAAAATACTGGCGGCGGTAATAGGAGGTGAGCGTTTCCACCCACTTTTCATCTGCAATATCCTCCATATAGTCGCCCGTATAGAGTTCCATGATGCGCTGGGACGCAAGCTTGAGTTCATCGTCCGGCAGGCCGCTTTTGACCAGGCTTGCGAGCTTATCGAACTCAAACGCATCCACATTCACCGCAGCTTCGTTGTTCCATCCGTATGTGCGGTGCTGCGAAAGAATATAGGGCTGCCCGTATTCGTCTGTTTCGGGCAGCTGCTTGCGTAACCGGTAGATGAGGTTCTGCAACGCTTTTCGCGGGTTGACAACGTCATCCTCCTGCCAGAGCATATCGATAAGCGCCTCAGAGGTAATAAATTTACCGCGGTTTGCAAGGAAGAATCGGAACAGCATCCAGAGGCTGTCCGCGCGCGGCGACAGGCTGGAAAGCATCGCTCCATCGTATTCCACCAAAAATCCGCCAAAAAGCTTTACGGAGAGTTTTGCGGGAGTGGCCGCCATGTAATTGCCCCCTTGCATGAACATACATTGAAAGAATATAGTAAAAGTTCCCTATTTATTATAGGGTATCCGCCCAGTTTTTACAATAATAGCCGAATGGCTATATTTTTTGCATATCGAAGTACGACTGATGTAAAATGGGCGTGTTCTTCAGCCGCAATCCAAGGATTTTTTTAACAAATTCTGAAAAATATTTTTTGATTCCTGTTGTAACCTGCCTATAAATGGGTTATTATATGTACAGAAAAGTAAATAGTTGTTGCATGCAAACTTAAGCGACAAACGGCAAACCCGTCGAAAGGCGGCGACGCAAAGCTAAAGGGCCTCGCAAAAGGCAGCCAGCTACCGAAAGAAGTTTTTTTGTTGTTCTTTTTCACACACGAAGAAGAACAAGCGTGTGGACAAGTTGCATGGGGTTCCCCATTGCGACAAAGGCAAACCCGTCGAAAGGCGGCGACG
>JAEXTB010000269.1 GCA_023453725.1 Bacillota bacterium
TTGCAGGACCTGCCCGTACCTTTCCCGGTTGGTACTTCCTGCAAGGAAACCTTGCTTCGCAAAATTTTTTTTATTCTTCACGCGTATTGTTTCTGAAAGCGGGCATACTACTAGCGAGGTAAGAACGTGCTTTATGAGTACCGGGACGACCTTCATCGTCGGAAGGGCGAGAAGGCGCGCCTGAGTTTTCCTCAGGCCGTATATCATCCGGAAGACAGCAAAACGCGGGGACGCAATGTCCCCGCGTTTTTTGTGTTTTCTCGGTTTCAGGTTCTTTGCAATAATTTTATATATCCGTATCTTATGAACGCGGTGGTTTTTACCGAAGTAATAAACAGATCGAATAAATACCAATTGCATATCAGATGCGGAAAGGATACGGCATGCTTTGGAAGGAAAAGTATGAGTTGGGCGTACCTCTGATTGACACACAGCACAGAGAGCTGTTTATGCGGGTGGATGCTTTTATGCAGACGCTGCGCTCGCCAGTCTCGTGGGAGGAAAAGGTTGATAAGGTAAATGAGACATTGGCGTTTATGAAGGATTACGTCGTGACCCATTTTCGGGATGAGGAGGCCTACCAGAAAAAAATCGGTTATCCCGGCCTGGAGGAGCATACGGCCATCCATTCGGGTATGGTGGCCTATGTGGTAGAGGTGGCCACCCAGTATGAACAGGAAGGGTACAATGAGAAGTTGATGCAGCAGTTTGGCGGCAAGCTGCTTGCTTGGCTGATCAACCACGTCGCATCGGAAGACCAGCAGATCAGTTCCTATGCAAAGGCCAAGGGGGTGGCGTCCAATGTCTGATGTCCTGTACCGCCCATTTTTGCAGGCAACGCAGCATGTATTCCAGTTAATGCTGGACCTGAACGATGTCCATGCCGAGCCTTTCAATGAAAGCCCCCAGGGGCTTGACACGTTGGAAGTCTCCATCGGCGTTACCGGCGATCTTTCCGGCCAGGTAGTTTACAGCTTTCCGTATGAGACCTGCCTTACAATGGTTAACATCATGAGCGGCATGGAAATGTCTGAGGTGGACGACTTTGTAACTTCCGCCATCAGCGAAATCGCCAACATCATCAGCGGAAATGTCATGACGCTTCTGACTGATGAACAGCTCACCTGCGATATCCTTCCGCCCCAGATCATTACCTGCGAAGTGGACAAAGGAAAGTACGCGCTCGACACCGTTTCCTGCATTGTCACCTCCGTGGGCAACATTTGCCTGGATATTATGCTCAACCCCGCAAAATAGACAGTTTTTCCGGCATATGAAGGGACGGCGTCGCCGTCTCCTTTCTATTTGTTAAATTTGTTTCAATTCATGTGCGCAACAGGGACAAACTATGTTATGATAAAAAACGGCCTGTAAGGCGTTTCTATTTAGAAAAGCAACCGTTCCGCCCTTTACGGGCAGGACGGCAAAAATTTAAACCGAGGTTCTGAGGTTCTTATGAAAAAACTGTTTTCCGGCGCGCTTGTCTTGCTTTTTTCCTTGCTGCTGCTTTCCGGCTGCGGCCCTTCTCCCACCGAGAAGGTATCCGCAGTAGGCTTCTATCTTGATACCGTTATCAGCATCACGGCCTATGGCGTAAAGCAGGAAGTTGTGGACGATGCGCTCAACAAAATCGCGGAGTATGAGAACGTATTAAGTAAAACCATACAGGGCAGCGACGTCTGGAATATGAACCACGCAAATGGCCAGCCTGTTACGGTGAGCGATTATACGCGCGAGGTGCTTGAGGCTTCCGCAAAGACCAGCGAGGGAAGCGGCGGCGCGTTTGACATAACCGTAGGCCCGTCTGTCGCTATATGGGATTTCAAAAGCGAAACGCCCTCCCTGCCGGACGCGGAAAAACTCGCCGAAGCCGCCAAGCTAACGGATTATACCAAAGTGAAACTCGAAGGCAATACCGTTACAATGCCCGCGGGCATGCAGGTTGACCTTGGCTCTATCGCAAAAGGCTATGTTACGGATGAAATTGCGGAATACTGCCGCTCCCGCGGCGTTTCCCGCGGCATTTTAAACTTTGGCGGCAATGTTGTCGTCATAGGCAGCCGGCCGGACGGCGAGCCCTGGAACGTCGGCATTCAGGACCCGAAGGAGCCCACCGGCCAGCCGCTTATCACCCTGCCCACAACGGACGGGGCTGTTGTCACCAGCGGCGTATATGAACGCGGCTTTACGCTTGACGGCGTGCGTTATCACCATATACTAGACCCAAAGACGGGCTGGCCCGTACAGAACGGCCTTGCCTCCGTCACCCTCCTCACCAAGGATTCTTTGACGGCGGACGCGTACGATACGGCCTGCTTTGTAATGGGATTGGAAAAGGGCATGGCGCTTGTGGAATCCCTTCCCGGCGTGGAAGCGGTGTTTATTGATACTGAGGACAACATCTACTATTCCAGCGGTCTGCAAAAATAAAGATCCCGGAGTTTTGTGATGAACCCATGGAAGCAGGTGCCCCTTGACGTATACGAAGGCCACATGCAGCTAGACACCGTGGGCCAGCTTCAGGCGCTTGATGCGCTCTATCGTCAGCGGCTTAGCGCATACCGTGTAAAAAGCGTAGCGTTCTGGGGCATTGCGGGCGGCAACGGGTTATCCCATATCAAACCCGCGGCGTATGACGCGGTCTATGGCGTGGATATCAATGAAGCGTATCTTGACGCCTGCAGCAGCCGCTACCCGGCGCTTCATGAAAAGCTTACGCTGATCTGTGCGGATCTTTCCCGGCCTGTTACGCTGCCGTATGCAGGGCTTGTCTTTGCCGATCTTTTGATTGAATACATTGGCCTAGCCGCTTTTGCAGCGCGGATCAGCGCAACCATACCACGTACCCTCTGCTGCACCATACAGCAGAACCGCGCGCAGTCGTTTGTATCCCCTTCTCCCTACGCCGGGCAGCTATTGGGTATTGGAAGCCTGCATACGGATATTGAAGCGTGTGCTCTCACCGATTGTGTAGGCGCAATCGGATACCGCCTGTGCTGCCGGGAAGAGATTCCTCTTGTCAACGGCAAGCAGCTGATCCGGCTGGATTATATGCTGGAGCCCGATTGAATTAAGCCCAAACGCTATTGTGTAAACGCGCCTTTGGCGCGTTTTTGTTTATGTTGATATCTCTGTATTCTTGGGCAATTGACCTCTATCTGTAATGCGCGTTGCTATTTTGTCACGTTTTTCGTCAGGAAATTTCACACGCATTTCTTTCCTTGCATGGTAAAATGATAAAGAAATATGAAACTACGAAATGAAAGGATTGGGGCTATGCTTCGTATTGCGCAATGCAACGATACTTTTCTGCCTATTGTAGACGGCGTTGGCCGTGTGGCATTTGAATACGCGCAGTCGCTGGGCAAGCGCTCCCATGAGTGCTATGTCATCGTGCCCATGCGCGATGCGGGATACCGTGGCAAATTTCCTTTTGAAATTATAGATTTTGTCTCCGTCAAGGTGCCCGGTTCACCGCAGTACAGCACCGGCATTGCTAAGTTGGACAGCCATTATGTCTCGCGCATGGATATGGTGGAGCTTGACATTGTACATGCCCACAGCCCCGGCCCGGCGGGCCTGGAAGCCGCGCGCCTTGCCGCCAAGAACAAAGCCCCGCTGATCGGCACATTCCATTCGAAATATCAGGAGGATATCCTGCGCTATACACGCAGCGAGGGCATCGCGCAGATTGGCGCGAAATACGTGGCGGATTTTTTTGACCGCTGCGACGAGGTATGGACGGTAAGCAACCTTGCGGCGCAAACGCTGCGCTCCTATGGGTACGGCGGGCGCATTGAAATCGTGCACCATGGCACGAACATCCCCACCATCTTTCAGGCGGACAAGGACGCCGTCATGGAAGCCTTTTCTCTCAACGGCGACCCCATCCTTTTATACGTGGGGCAGATGGACTGGAAAAAGAACATTCGGCTCACGCTGGAGGCGGCAGCGCTGCTTCATCAGCAGGGCAAGCGCTTTCAGCTGGTGCTGGCAGGGCAAGGCAAAGATTTTGACGCCATACGTATCCGCACAGATGAGCTGCAGCTAGGCAACATCGTCCGTTTTACGGGGCACATTACGGATGCAAGAACACTCAACGCGCTCTACGCCTGCGCGTCCCTGTTTGTATTCCCTTCCGCTTACGATACGGCCGGGCTTGTTGTGCGGGAAGCCGCTGCGGCGGGCACGCCTTCGGTTGTACTCATGGATAGCGCGCCTGCCGAAGTCATTGAGGACGCAAAGAACGGCTTTTTATGCGAAGATGACCCCCACTCCCTTGCAGGTGTGCTATCTGGTGCGCTTTCAGACCTGCACCATCTTAAAGTTGTAGGCGAACGCGCAAGATCCACAATTCCCATCCCGTGGGAAAAAGTGATGGACGGTGTCGAGGAACGCTACCGCGTATTGGTGGAACAAAAGCGCCCGGTGCTCAAACGCAAGCATGGGCTATTGCGCAAAGAACTCACG
>JAEXTB010000019.1 GCA_023453725.1 Bacillota bacterium
GGGGTCCACATTCATGGTACGGCTGCCGATCCGTCCCCCACAGCAGAGAGGAGGGGAAGCGCAATGAAAACTCCTCTACGCTTTTCGGCCCTGTTCCTGGCGCTGCTGTTCCTTTTGACCGGCTGCAGCCTGCAAACGACCGTCCAGGAGGACGCCATCCGGGAAGCCCTTCCCGGCGTTGACCCGGCTGCCGGCATTGGACGCGATGTCGATATCACGCTGTATTTCCGTTTGACGGGTGAACCTGCCCTGGTGCCGGTACAGCGTACCGTGACCGTGCGGGCTAACGAATATGTAGAGGGCGCGGTTGTGCGACAGCTGTTAAACGGCCCCACCGCGCTTTTTGGGGACCTCGAAGGCGTGCTTCCCAAAGGAACGCGTCTTGTAGACGTATATCCGGATGGCGGGATACTCTATGTGGTGCTTTCCAAGGACATACTGGAATATGAAGATGAAACGGCAACCCGCGAAGAAATTGAGCTGACAAAACGGCTGGGCGTTTATGCGGTTGTCAACTCCTTATCCGCATTGGGCGATGCAAGCCGTGTGCAGATTTTAGTGGACATGGATGGCACGGGCAAGGGGGCGCGCGTCTCCCCCTTCCTTTTGGGATTTACTTCGGAATACACATCCTCGCAGTGGCTTGACCCGATGAACTTTGAAGAGGACGTGGTCATTACGCCCTCACTTATGGTCGAGCTTGCCATGAAGCGGCTGACACAGGAGGATTATACGCAGGCGTATCTGTTCTTTGCGGAAAGCGAAACCGGCGGCCTCCAGAAGCCCGATTTTGCCGCATTTGAAACCGACCTTCTTTCAATGGGTACGATTGATGACTTTACCGTACGCAGCACCGATATCGGCGGCAGCACGCTCAACGGCAAAGCAACCGTGGATATTGTTTGGACGTCCCGGGAGGACGGTAAGACGCGCACAGTCAAAAATGCCGTTCTTTCTTTGCTGCCCGAAGGCGAGCTCTACAAAATCGGTTTCTATTCCCTGATGGACTCGCTTGAGTCCACAAAATAGAGGTATATATGGCACAAGAACTCCGGAAAACCAAATACCCTTACAGGCTGTTTAACCCCAATAAAGGTGCCTGCCTATTATTGGCGCTCCTTTTTGCGTCACTTTTCACGGGCTGTACAAGCACCGCCGAATACCCGGGTGCTTTGCCGCCAAGCAGCGCGACGCCTCCGCCGCTTGAAGCAAATGACAACGCAACGGTACAGCTGGAGCTTTTCTTCCCCACTCAGGACGGACACACATTAAGCAGCGAGCAGCGCGAATTGAACCGCCCCGATCACGTAAGCCGGGCGCAGACCGCAATCGAGGCGCTTTGCAGCGGGCCCGATAATGAAGCGCTCGCCTCCGTCGTGCCGCAGGGCTGGGAACTTACGGGCGTAGAGCTTTCCGGAGACGTCTGCAACATCTACTTTAAAGGCAAGCCTGCGCCGGAGAATCAGCTGCTGGTATTGCGCGCGGCGGTTGCAGCGACGGTGTATGCCAATGAAGGCATTGGCTATACTGACATTTACCTCAACGGCATGCAGCCGGGGTATCTGGGAAGCCCGCTCGGCGTGCTTTCCCCCATCAATGTGCCGCTTGACTCTTACCTCAGTAGCGTTGAGCGCGACAATGCCGGTGCCGCTTCCGGCCAAACCGGCGAAGCCAACGCGCTCACAAGCCGGAAAGCGCAGCTTTATTTTACGGATATCACAGGGAGCCTCCTGCTGTGTGATATCCGCGAGCTTTCCTATCAGGAGCAGGAGCATGCAAACATTGTCATCGCGGCGCTTTTAGGAGAGCTTGCCAAGGGTTCCCTGGGCAGCGAAGGCCGCGAGCCGGTGCTTCCGAACGACATGCGGCTGACAAAATGCGTTTTTTCGGAGCCATCCTCGCCCTCCTCCGCCGGAACAGATATTCCGCTAGCCAGCTCCGTCACCGGGCAGGTAGTGGACCTTTACTTCACCCAACCCGCAGAAGCAATCGAGTCCCCTATCGTATATGCTTCCATTATATATACGGTAACGGGCTTCTGGCCGCAGACCGAAGGGGTACGCATTTATTTGAATGACGTTCCCGTTACGGTTGATGGCGTACTGGAGAATGGGGACACCGGCACAATATTCTCACGTTCCGATTTTTCCGGCATGCTGGGCCATACCGTGACATTGCTGTTCCCGGATCAGGACGGCATCGGCCTATATCCGGTGCTTCGGTGCCTGCCGCAGAGCGCCGCCTATGATCCGTTTGCAAGGCTGACCGCCCTCTTTACCGGCCCTGCGGACCCGGGCATGCCGCTTTCCATGTTTGAAGAAGCGGATGTTCTAAGCGTATCCATCCAGGGCAATATGGCTGTGGTCAATTTCAAAAAAAGCTTCTTTGAAAAATTGTCGTCGTTTGTAGAGGGCGGTGTTTCGCATCTTCCGCAAAACACACGCGCACAGATGACGGTGTTTTCCATGGTCAATACGCTTGCAAGCATTCCCGGTGTGGATCGGGTATGGATACTTGAGGACGGACAGCGCATCAATCAAAGTCTCAACCTGCTGTATCTGGGAAATCCGCTGTTTTACAACCCCGGACTTCTTCTGACCCAGGAAAACGCGCAATGACAAAGATTTATAGTTTATTCATATACGTCATATCCGCAAGCGCATCGCTTGCGCTATAATAAAGCGTTGGGAAAAATACGCAACCGCGCAAACTCTCCTGCATTGGGTTGCGCTGCTCTCATAAGCCATACCAAGGAGCAAGCTATGATAAACGACGACAATTCACGTAAGATCAGGCGTATCGGCGGCAAACCCCAACCGGAGTCCGGCAGCGCGCCCCAGGACGAGCCTGCTGCTCCTTCTCCCGCGGCAGTGCGCGCAGCCGATGAAGCTGTGGCCCGTCAGCAGCAAAACAGAGAAAATGCGCAGCCGCCAAAACGTTTAAAACGCCATAAGTGCCGCAGAAGGATGACAAAAGCAGGTAAAATCGTGCTTTTTTCTTTGCTCGCGCTGCTTGTGATAGGCATCGGGCTGGGTGTAAAGTTCTATTATGATGTGATGAACCCGGAAACGCTGTTCCAGGAGGAGCCGCAGCCCACCGTAACCCCTTCTGCGCCTGCCGCCACATTGGCGCCCGGCGCATCGCCCACCCCTTCCCCCACGCCCGATCCGCAGGCGCAGTTATTGAGCCAGGCGGATATGGAGTTTATGAAGGATCGCGTCAATATCCTTGTTTTAGGTATTGATGAAAGTACCGAGCGCGCCAACTGGGGCTCTTTCCGAACCGATACGATGATACTTGTGACCATTGATTTTGCCACAAACGACGTCCATATGATCTCGGTCCCGCGCGACAGCTATGTGAAAATTGCAAACGGCAGCGGCAATGTGGTTACCAAGAACGGTGCGCCGCAATTTGCAAAAATCAACAGCGCGTTCCCCACCGGCGGCGGCGCTCAGAAGAGCGGATATGAATATGCCATGGGCACGGTCAGCCATCTCCTTGGCGGTATCCCCATCCATTATTATCTCGGCTTTAATATGAACGTCGTCAAAGAGGTCGTCAACGCCATGGGCGGCGTGGATTACAATGTTGATGTCGAAGTCAAGATGAACGGGCGAGAGCTGCATCCCGGCATGCAGCATATGGACGGGCAGGCCGTGCTCGACTATGCCCGCCAGAGAAAGGGTTCTTCGGATATTGCACGCGTGGACCGGCAGCAGCGCATTATCATGGCAATTTTTCAACAGCTCAAAAGCACGGGCCAGATCCAGAATTTGCCCGACATATACAAAGCCGTGGAGCAAAACATACAGACGAATTTGAGTTTTAAACAGATTACATCCCTTGCGTTGCTTGCGCTGCAAATGGACTCTTCACAGCTTTACAAGCACACGGTGGACGGCGAATTCCTCAATATGTATTCGGTAAGCTACTGGGGGATCAATACTTCCAAGCTCAACAAGCTAATTGAGGAAGTATTCGGAATCAACGTGTCCACGGATTCGGACATCAATGTTACCAACATCAAAGCGCAGATTGAAGCAAACCGCGCGATGATCGCGGCGGAATTGAACGCCGCAAAGTCCGCAATCGCGCAGGCAGACGAAATTCTTACCCAATATGCGGCGTGGCTGTCCGAAGAGACAAAGGCGCAGCTCAAGAGCGCCAAGAGCCAGCTTGAGGACGCTGTTGATATGGAGGATAAAGCGCAGCTTGACGCTTACACCCCGCCGCTCGTACAGCTGTGCAACGATGTTTTCGTAGCCCTGCAGAACGCGGGCGCAATGGCAGGCACTGCCCCGGTTCCCACGGAGCCAACGCCCGCTCCGGATATGGGCGCTATCCCCGAGGTTCAGGAAACTCCGGCCGGCTAACAGATAAGCGACCTACAAAAAACAGGGTACGGAACCGTACCCTGTTTTTTTTGATACCAACACTCCGGCTTTTAGCCTGCGTCATTACAAGAGATATCGGCTCCTTGCCGCAGTTTCTCGGCTGGCCGTGGTTACATTGAGCGCTATTGCTTGCAGCCTTAGCCCTCAGTTTCGAGCAGCCCTGCCTGCTGCAAACTTTCCTCCACTGCATCGCAATACGCTTTGAGCTCTTTTGTAGAGGAATTCAGATGGTCCTCGTCCTGCGTCTCTATGGCATCCTGCACCAGGTCAATCGCCTGCTGCAGCCGCTCGCGCGAGTTCGCTTCCAGATAACTCCCGTATGCCTCCATCAGAGATTGCCCGCGGTCTACCGCGCGTCCAGCGGCCGACAATTCCTCTTCGATCGGGTTGACGGTCTCCTCCTCAACGGAGGCCTTCACGCTTTCAATGCTGATTTCGTCGTCTATGGTAACTTCCACGCCAAACACCTCTTGGATGAGTTCCTTTAGCGCTTTTGTATTGACACCCCAATAACTGCCGGAACTTAGATCCAGAAAATCTCCGCTGACCATATGGCGTTCCAGCTGGGAAGTATCCATATTTAATGCCAACAGCGCAAGCGCGCTGATCTGCTTCACGCTCAGGTTGGTTTGAATATTCTGTTCCACCGCCTGGTAGATTTCCGGGATTCGGGTCACCTGGCCGCTGGATTTCAACTGTTGGAAGATCGCCATAATCACTTTTTGCTGGCGCTCAACGCGCGCGATATCCGAAGACCCTTTTCTTTGCCGCGCGTATTGCAGCACGCCCAACCCGTCAAGGTGCTGCATGCCCGGATGCAGCACGTAACCATCCACATCCACCTCGGTGTCCACATTAAAATCCAGGCCGCCCATGGCATTGACGACATCCTTCACAACATCCATATCAAACCCGAGATAGTAGTTGATTGGTATGCCGCCAAACAAATAGCTGACGGTGTTCATCGCGTACTCATAGCCTTCTTCGTCAAGGCCGCCGCCCACAGAGTAAGCGCTGTTGATTTTTCCTTTCCCCTGCTTCTTCCCCTTGGCATCGATGATTTTTACGTAACTGTCCCGGGGGATTGAGATCATATTCACATCGTTCGTGGTAAAATCGATGGTCACCAAAATCATCGTATCCGTCCGGTAGGAACCCCAACCTGGGCGTTCCACGCTTTGATCCACCCCCAGCACAAGGATATTGACGCGGTCCTTCATAAACGAAGCATCCGCCTGGCTGCGCAATTGCTTTTCGCCATCCTGCGTAAACGCTGTAGACCCTTTTCCGCCTTGAAACAGTGTCTCTGGATGGATCACATCAAAATAGAACTTGAGCCCTACGCCCAATCCCAGAACTAGAAGACCTAAAAGGCCAAAGAGAATGCCGCGCTTCCATGCAGGATACTTCCTGCCGCGTCTGTGGGAACGTACACCTTTTCCTTCCCCGCCCGGGACATGTTCGATTGCTTGCAGAGGTGTTTCCGCTGCATCAGGGGCAGATGCGACCCCTCTCACGTGCCGGATTTTTCGGGACTCTTCATCGTTTATCATATCATTGCTCCTTGGAACAAATTTACCAAATACCAATAAGCGTATTTGTTTGCGCTTAAATAAAAACCCTTTCAGGCCACAAATGCTATTATAGCAAAATGAGATTTTGTTCCCATAGCAAGAGTATGAATAAACGATGAATTCCTATGTCCATATATAGCAATGAGCGGCGGGGGCATAAGTCCCCGCCGCTTTCTGTTCGTTCCGTTCTACCGTTATTCCCAGCGGAAAAACCGGATGGAAAGGACAGTGCACACTACCGTAACAACGGCCAATATCAAAATGGATAAGAACGCGCCCTCCATTTGCAGCCCAAGCGCCGCGGTTTTAAGCAGCTTAATCCCCTGCGTCAGCGGGAGGATGTCCATCACCATCTGCGCCCCCTTGGGCATAATCTCATATGGAATTGTCGCACCGGAAAAGAACAGCATGGGGAAATAGAGCAGCGAACACAGAATGTTCGCAGACTTAACATCCCGCGCAACGCTTGCAAGCATCATTCCAAGGCTATAGATTGCGCATACCGTGAGCAGATAGCAGAGTAAAAATACACCGGCGTTCCCCGCCATGCGGTACCCCCAAAATAGCGCGCACATCCCATAGAGCAGGAAAAAGGAAATAGCGCAGTATACCACGTTGATAACTCCCTGCACAAGCAGCAATACGCCGGGGCTGACTGGCGTTACCATAAAACGCTTGAGTATTTTTTTGTGCCGGTAATCCGATAAAATCAGCGGCAGCCCCATAAGCCCCGTGGCGCAGATGCTGATTGCAGCAAATGCGCCAAAAGATTGATCCACAAACCCATAAACCGCACCTTCAACAGGTTTGTTTCCGGTAATCAGCCCGATGGCAAGCGCAACGATTACGGGAAACGCGATGCCGAATATCGGCAGGTTCATATCCCGCAACGCCAATACAAATTCACTCCGAAACAGTGCACGAAACGCTTTCATGTATGCTTTCCTCCTCGCCTGTATACCACAAATATGCATCTTCCAGTGTCCGATAGGGGCTTCTTGCGATGATTTCGCCTACCGTCCCCTGCACCGCGACTTTTCCTTTCTTGAGGATATAAATCCTGTCACACAGCGCTTCCACCTCATCCATGTAATGTGAGGTCAGAAGCACGGTCAGCCCATCCGCCTTCAACCGCTCCAGATACCGCCAGACGTCGCGCCGTGCCTTGGTGTCAAGCCCTGTGGTCAATTCGTCCAAGAACACGATCTCCGGTTTTGGGATAAGCGCAAGCAGTACGCTGAGCCTTTGTCTTTGCCCGCCGGAAAGCTCCGCTACGGCGTGCTTCTCCATTCCAACCAGGCCAAAAGATTCTAAAAGCGCCCTGTAATCCATAGGTGAACGATACAAAGACGCTGTTACCTCGCAGATTTCTTGCACCTGAATTTTGTCCTGATAGCTCGTTTGCTGGAACTGTACGCCCACCCGTTCAAACAGCTTCTTTCTGTCCAGCGTTGGGTCCAGCCCCAGCACGGACACACTGCCCTTGTCCGCCTTTCTCACACCCAGCATGCATTCAATGCTCGTCGTCTTGCCCGCGCCGTTGTGGCCCAGCAGGCCGAACACTTCGCCTTCTGTCAACTCAAGGCTCAATTCCTCCACCGCACAAATTGTGCCGTAAGATTTCTGGAGACCCTTTACAATCAGTGGTTTTTTCATAAACATCCCCTCTTTTTAAGCTAAAAGCATTTTACCAACGTATGGCAGCGGATTCTTGACCATCCTTGCGCAATCCAATGTGTAAACGTTGTATTTCCCGAAGCGACTCACG
>JAEXTB010000053.1 GCA_023453725.1 Bacillota bacterium
GAGCAGCAGTACGGTGGCGTCGTATATGGCCCTGGTATCGTCAAAATACACGCCGTCAAAATTGCTGTCCATAATATTACGGTCGATCAGCACAATGGGGACGTCCATTTTTTCAAACGCTTCCACGTATTCTTCGTTGTATTCCTCCTGCCCGGTGGCGGGGGTGATGATGAGACCGCGGATGCGGTGTTCCTGCAAAATGCGAAGCACGCGCTGCTCCTTTAGTACTTTTTCATCCGTGTTGTAGAGCAGCACATTGAGGTTATTTTCATCGGCGATCTGGGTCACGCCTTCGATGATATCACCAAAGAACGGGTTGCGGATTTCAGGCACGACAAGCCCGATGATATTGGTTTCATTTTTAGAAAGCCCACGCGCAAACGCGCTGGGGATATAATTGAATTCTTTGATGGCCTCTTCCACTTTACGCCGCGTCGCAATGCCTACGTTTTGCGAGTTGTTGATCACTCTTGAAACCGTGGTGTGGGAAACGCCGGCGCGGCGGGCGATGTCATGTATTGTAAACTGCATATATTGCCTCCATGCATGCCACTGTCTATGTTGCATCGTAATGTGCAAAACATTTTTTGTCAAGCTGGGATTGAAACCGGTCACATGATTTATATTTGTGAGGGAGCATTGAAGTTGGTCTGGGAAAAACGTGTTGCTTTAGGATAGCCGCGCGCCGCGGAAGTAAAGCGGTCGGAAGCCAAGCTATGGAACATGAAGCTGGATGCAGCCGTTCAGTCTGCGGCTTGATTTATCCGTGTATTTCTATCATAATGGCATGGACAAGCGCAGCAGCTTAAATCATTGGAAAGCATGCTCATTTGCATCATCGCAGGGCTGCATGAAGGGCTTTGCGTTTCCTCCTGTTGAACAATTATGATGGGCAAAAGCCCATTTGAAGGAGAGTTTTATGAAAAAATGCGAAGCAATCATCTGGGATTTGGACGGGACGCTGTTGGATACACTCGATGACATTTTAGACAGCGTGAACGCCACTCTGCGCGAGTTTGGGCTGCCTGCCCGTTCGCGTGAGGATGTGCGCGGCTTTGTGGGCAACGGTGTAGGTGTGCTGATGGAGCTGTCTATACCGGGCGGCAGGACGCATGAGAGGTTTTCGCAGATTAGCGACTTTTATGTTGCGCACTATGCCAAAAACAGCCGCAACAAGACAAGGCCTTATGATGGCATTGCGCAGATACTCAATGGATGCGTACAAAAGGGGATCAAAATGGGGATCGTATCCAATAAGGGCGATGCGATTGTAAAGGAACTGTCGCAATTGTATTTCAAAGGGAAAATACCGGTGGCAATTGGCGCGCGTCCGGGGATCAAGAACAAACCCGCGGCAGATACCGTGTTTGAAGCGATGCGCGAATTAGGCGCCAAACAGGAAGATACCCTATACATTGGGGATTCCGAGGTGGACGTTGCCACCGCGCAAAATGCCGGGCTCGACGGCGTGTTTGTGGACTGGGGCTTCCGGGATGCAGATGTGCTGTTTCGGGCAGGGGCAAAACAGGTACTGCATACGCCCGCACAGCTTGCGGAAGTTCTTGGATTAAATGTTTGATTGGACGCTCTAAGAAGCGTCGGAACACATGCATAAAACAGAACATATACATTGATAGCATCACTGGGGAGGCCGGTCGGCGTGGAACATAGAGCAGGACTGCGGCAAGGCAATCTTCCGCCGAATGGGGCAGGGCAAGCATCTGTGCGCGAAGAGTTGCTGCAAATTGCGGGAGAAAATATCATTTACCACGGCTGCGATCAGCAATGGTATCAGAAAGCTTGGCGGCGTATGTCGGGTTGCGGCCCGACCACCGCTTCGAGCCTCTTTCGTTATCATCAACGTGCCAATAACGGAAAGCTCCGGCCTGAAAAAGAAGAGTGCCTGCAACTGATGAACGAAATGTGGGGATATATTACGCCAACATTTCAAGGTGTGCATACAACAGCGATATTCTCTGAAGGTGTAAAGCGGTTCGCAAAAGCGCACGGATTACAGGCAGAAACTGCAGCCCTTGACGTTCCCAGGGATCCGGCACAGCGCCCCACAATTGAAACAGTATTGCGCTTTTTAGAAGAGGCGCTAAAACATGATTTGCCCGTAGCGTTTTTGAACCACAACAACGGCGCGGAAAAGGGGCTGTATTCCCACCACTGGGTGGTGATCGTGTCGCTTGCATACGATCAGGGCGGTCCTGCACAAATTGAATTTTTGGATGAAGGGATCATCAAGCGCATCGATATCGCAAGCTGGCTCCGCACTACAACGGGCGGCGGCGGGTTCGCCACTTTGCGTTTTTCTTAAAGGTCAATGCCCAACACGTTTTTGACCAGCAGGCCCACGCCAAATGAGATTGCGGCAACCCCCAGGCTGATGGCGGCCATGGCAAGAAAGCTCCGCCGGAAGGGACGGTCCCGTACAACCGAGGTATAGTAATTAAACCCCGCGATGATGGCAAGCGCGATAAACAGCGTAACGCCCAGCGCCCAGAAATAGCTCCCTGACGGAAACAGCAGGTAGGGGATAATGAGAAGGGCTACGGTAATCAGGTAAGCAATGCCCGTATAAGCGGAGGATTTGGCCGGGTTCTTCTCCCCGGCTTCCCGGGAGGAAAGGTATCCAGACGCCGTCATGGATAGCGTTGCGGAAACCCCGGTGATAAGCCCTGCCATGGCAATGACACCCGTATTCTGCATTGCGAGCGTATAGCCCGCCAAAGCGCCCGTCAGTTCCACCAGCGCGTCGTTCATACCCAACACCATGTCGCCTACATAATGCAGCCGTTCTTCATCCAGCATACCGAGAAGTTGTTCTTCATGCGCCTCCTCATCGGCGAGTATGGCGGCAAGCTCGGGAATACAGTCGATCTCTTTTTGGTAGAGGTTGATATTTTTGTCCTCGCCCCGTTCCAGATATTTGATGATGAACGTATAGCCTAAGATACGTGCTAAAAACCAGAGCGCGTTGACAAAGAAGCGGCGCGGCTTGAGCGTATGACCCGAGTACTTTGCGAACGTGGCAGCGTGCCTGTATTCATCCCGGGAGATGGCAAGGAGCGTTTCCCGCTCTTCAGGCGTTTTCGCCATTTTGGAGATGCGGGCATACAGCGCAGCCCCGTCCAGCTCATGTTGCTGAAGTTCCGTAAACATTTGTACGCGAGCCTGTTCCATATCCGTATCCCTCCTATGAATCTTCGCTATCATTCTAGTACACACGAATCCTGCACGCAATAGACCTATTGAACAGGATATCGGGGCGTGTTAACGAGCAATGTCATATCCTCAGGTAAAGTCCAGCTCTCTTTTAACAGGGACGTATCTTCATATGCATCATGCAATTTGGCTACAACGGTAAAACCCCACATAGAATCGGAACGCTTTACCACAAGACGCATGAAGTCCGGGATAATCCCGGTGCGTCCTTCATCCGGACCGGGCAGACTCGTATCGTCCCCGTCGAGTACCACGTAATAAAGGCCGTCTCCAAGATAGCGGTAGCCGGACACCAGCAAGTCATGAAAGATGCAGTCCGTTAGTCCAACCTCAAACATTCCGTCGTGGAATGTTACGTTTCCATCGTCATAGTCATCGTAGAACGGAAAGAGCGCCACATCGAACATGTCGCTGATGAAACGCTTGACATGCTCTTGGGTAAGCACATATCCACCATTTTCTGTTATATAGGAAGGCTGGTAATAATCCGGCGTGGATTTGTCCCATCCATCCCGCCCGTACATGGGAATCCACATATCGGTCGAATACCATAGGGACATGGGGGCGAATCGCTCCTCCAATGGGAGCGTATTGGCATAAAAGAAGCAATCCACAGGGTGCATCAGGTAGGCCACTGCCGCAATGTCCCTAATTTCCGCATCCGTGAGAGGCTCCTGTGGGATATTTTTAGTATCGGCTATGATTTCCCACAACAAATTATTCAGTTCCTGCTTCAAAGCGAGACCGGAGGGGTTGGTTGATGTGATGAGGTCTTGCAGGGCAGCCAGGGCCTGCTGCTTTTGGCCCTGTTTGCGGCACTGCTCAATGAATGCAATGAGGTCCAGCTGTTCTTCCGAATATGCTATTGCGGGTAAGCTTTCGCTTTGGCTCGAATCGGGGGATGCTGAGGCGATTACGTCACTGCTTTTGTTGGAATCAGGAAGTGCGGGAGTAGAGGTATTCATTGTTTTGTTGAGGTCGGGAGATTCCGAAATGGGTACATAGGTACTAGTGCAGGAAACCGTGCCGAATACAAGCAATGCAATCAAAACCATGATACGAAACGTGTGAATCTTCTTGTATTTCATAGCGAGCCTCCACTTAAAATCATGCGTCATATGATTGTAAATGCATGACATATCTTCCATATGTATGGTACTATTTTAGCGGGCAAAAAGCAAAGGGAATACGCTTGCTGAAACACGAACGAGACGCCCAACAGAAAGAGGCCGCATATGGAATGCAAATTGAGTAATCTCACAATGTACTATGAAGAATACGGAGAAGGCACCCCAATTCTCATGCTGCACGGATATTATCCCGACCACCGCTTAATGGCCGGATGCATGGAAGCCGTTTTTACAAGGCGCTCCGGCTACCGGCGTATCTATCCCGATCTTCCCGGCATGGGAAAGACCGCGGCGGATAAGAGCGTTTACAACTCGGATACCATGCTTGATACCGTTCTGGAGTTTATTGAACGGGTCATACCGGGAGGGAACTTCTTGGTGGCGGGCCAGTCATATGGCGGCTATCTTGCGCGGGGCGTTGTGGCGCGACTAAAGCCAAGGGTGGAGGGCGCGCTGTTTTTGTGCCCCATGATTGTGCCCAACCATGCAGAGCGCGATCTTCCGGGCCATACTGTACTCTACCGGGATGTAGCGTTTCTTTCCACCATAAAAGACGAAGACAACAAAGATTACTTTGAAATGGCCGTGGTGCAAAACAAAAAGACATGGGAGCGGTACAGGCAGGAAATCCTGCCCGGCGTCCGCCTTGCAAACACAGCGTATCTTGAAGACATTCGCCGGACCGGGTATGGGTTTTCTTTTGATTTGGATGCGGAGGAGGCCATATATAAAAAGCCCGTACTGCTCCTGACCGCCCGGCAGGATAAATCCACCGGCTACCGGGATGCGTACAAGATTCTCGAGCATTACCCCCGCGCTACGTTTGCCGTGCTGGACCGGGCGGGACATAACCTCCAGACCGAGCAGCCCGCGCTGTTTGAGGCGCTGACGGAAGAGTGGCTGGACCGGGTGGAGGAAACAAAGCACATAGCAATATAATCATAAAAGCCGCCGGAAGTCCGGCGGCTTTTGCATGCCCAATATTGTGTTTATGCAGCGGCTTCGCGCTTTTTCTTCTTGCTTCTGGAAATCAAAAATCCCGTCAATCCCGCAAGCCCAAACGTCAACGCGCCGCCTATAATGCCCGCAACGCTTGTGCCGGAGCCGCTACCGTCCGCATAATCATAATCCGGTAAAAACGCGGTCTTTTCCTGTATCTGCGCGGCGTTGTCAAACACTTCACCGCGGGTAGCAAGCTCGGTAGTGCCTGCCGCCTTTTCCATGGACCATTCGAGACCGTCAGGATACGAGGAAGCAAAGAGAGACAATACGCCGCCGGTAAGGAGCGCAACTACGCCCAGCGAGATCAACACCTTTTTCAAGGATACACCGCTTGGGATGCTGCTGCCCGCGTTGGCGCTTTCAAACAATTCCGGCCGCATGCGGTAGACAAAGCAGAGTACCGCCGCAGTGATAATGCCCTCCGCCACGCCTATGGCAAGGTGGATGGGCTGCATCAGCAGCAGGAAGGACTGGAAGGGCAGCTCCGTAATGCCGGAAGCGAGCGTTTCCAACACCACGCCGAACGCGCCAAGCTGGAGACCGACCACCACGGATACGATAGATGCTATCGTAATTCGCTTATAAGTTAACCCCTTCTTTACAAGCGGCTTCCAAATCAGCGGATAAACAAGCAGGCAGGGGAGTACGCCCATGTTGAATATGTTGCAGCCTAAGGCAATTAAACCGCCGTCCGCAAAGAACAGCGCCTGAATAATGAGCACGGCTGCAAGCGTCAAAAG
>JAEXTB010000141.1 GCA_023453725.1 Bacillota bacterium
GCCCAGGACGGAGCGTATCCATATAGGGCGCCAACAAAATCAGATGCGGGCAGTTTTCCCGAATCCTGCGGATTTCCGTATACGGGGAGATGAACAGGACGTCCACATCATATTTGACAGCCGCCCGATCCGCTGCCATAGCAAATTCGAGCACGGCATCCCCGTAGATATAATTCTTCACGCTCGTTTCAAAAAACGGCGTCCTGATTTTCACTTTACTCATGTAACTGCCTTTCAAATTTCGAAGCCAATTAGCGTTTCAACTGCAAGTCAAACTCCTGCATGTATGCTTTTTCCGCTTCCGTGAATTTGCGCAACGTGTTGACGTCTTCCCCGTTGTTCCACTTCCGGTCTCCTACGTCCTCCGTCGTGCCCATGACAGTAATATTCAACTGGCGGTGACGGGCGCGCACATGATCCCAATCCACAAAGTAAACGTGGGCAAACTCGCCGCCATCGAGCACGCCGTCCTTGATGGTCATGGTTTCGCTGCGACCAAAGAACACGCTGCGCAGATGTCCATCGGTGTTCATGCTGGTAAAATTACCGGGTTCGTTGACGTAACGGCCAAACTGGGCATGAATCGGGCCGGGGTGGCGGTACTGGTGTTCTTCCGCAAAATCGGGAACCATCTTGCGCATAATGTCCAGCAAATCGTGCTGAAGATACTCAAGGTCAAACGTATCCATATCATGCGAACATTCCTGTATCATAACCGAACAGGTCGTATGGTGCGAGGCGATGCAGCACGTACCGTTTTTGATGCCGGAAGCGGCCACAATATCGAGCACCTCTTTGGTTACATCATGAAACGTGGGAATCCATCCCCGGGATTGCAGTTCCAGTTCCTTTTGAAATACCTTAAATTCCATATGATCCTCCTTGCGTAATTCTTGCTGTTTTTCATGTCAGATCATGACACAATCAAACTTCATTGCCGCAGCAAATGCGGCCATTTCCTTTACACAATCCGCATAGACCAGCACGGAGTGGTGCGTCCCTCCGGCACGTGAAAAAAGTTCTAAAAATTCCGGCAAAGGCCGTTCGGGCATAAACCATCCGTTCACGCTCTCTGCCATCTTGTTTTCACTCCCGATGCCGAGCACTTCTCCTGCAGCCAGTATCAGCGTATAGTCCCCTTCCCCACAGGGCGCGAGGTTCACAATCACCGCACGGCCAGGCCGGAAGGTCCCATAGGCAACCGTCGGATTTTCTGCAGATGTATATGGGAACGCCTTTTCCGTAAGGCGGTTTTTTTCACTGCATACGCGGTAATTGAGTTCCCCCATATGGGAAAGAAACACGCTGCCGCCTTTCCAGTCCGGGCAAAACATTTCTGTAAATGTCGTCTCCGGGTAAAATTTCAGAAGCGCGCCGCACAACGCCGCAGTCAGCACATCCCCCTCGCCCGCATACCCTGTTCCCCGCTCCATCGCCTTGCTGCATTCGGTAAACGGCATCACCGGCAAGCCGGGGTTGCTGCCCTCAGTCGCGAGAAAATTCACAGTGAAAGCCGTCAGCGCTTCTTCCTCCACCCATTTGCGCAGGGCAAGGCAAACCTTTGTGGTGCGCTCATACAACTCCTGGGTCACAGAAGCATCCCATACAAATTCCGTTTCATCAATGCTGCGCTCCATTGCGATTTCCTGGGGCGTTATGTCGGCAATCCGTTGTTCCCCAGCCTTCATGTCATACGCAACAACAGAAATGCCGAACCGTTCCCGAAGTTCTTCAAACGGAACATGAAAATCGCCCATGCCGGAAAACGGCTGCCCTACCAACCCAACGCGCGCGCTTGAGAACTCAGCCGCTAGCTGTATGCCGCGGCAGTAATGTGCCACACGGTCCAACACATCCGAATGTTCATAGTGCCCCGCAAACACTTCAAACGCTTTTCTGTTGCGAATTAACAAATTACACATGTCCTGCACGCCATGGATGCCATGGTTGTACATGATCTCGTCCGCGTCAACCGTGGCATCAAACGCGTAGCTTTCGGTTGTATCGAGCACCAGCAGCGGCAATTTTGTCTGTGCCAATGCATCAATGCATTCCAGTGAAGGAGAATAGGCAAGGTGGAGAGTCACGATCGCGCAGACGCCTTCTTCTTCAAGCATTTTTACTGCTGCCGCAAATTCCGCCTGCAGCCTGCAGATTGGCGTACAAACCATATCAAGCCCGCGAGATTCCAATTGTTTTACAATGGTATCGCGGAAATTTTCAATTTTCGGGCGCATGAACGCGCATGTTTCGTCGTAGAGTTCCAGGTACAGCGGAAGCAATCCGATCTTACTCATCTGGTTCCTTTCCAAGCCGGGCCCTGCCGGAAGTTAGCCTTCCGGCAGAGCACGCCTAACACAGTTGCTGATACGCTTCTAAATAGGAAATTTAGTTCTTTGCCGTTACTTCATAGGTATATTTTTCCGCAAACTGGTCCGCGTTTTCTTTGGTGATGACAACCGAACCGGAGTCTACCGTAGGCGGAAGGGGATTTACGCCGCCGCCGAGATAATCGTTGATTACCTTCAGCTTGCCGTCCACATATTCATTGAGCCACTTCAGGGCAATGTAGCCTTCCACGTAAGAGTTCTGGGCATAAGAAGCTGCCAGTTCACCGCTCTTGATCAACTCCAGAGTAGCGGCATCGCGGTCACGGCCGATGATCTGGATCTTGCCGGTAAGCCCCGCTTCGCGCACAGCGGTGGTAGCGCCAACCGCCGTATACGCCTGCTGGCCGATGATGCCGATGACATCAGGATTGGCCTGCAGCGCCGCGCCGATGTTGGTGGCGGCAATGTTGGCGTCCGCTGTATCGTCCACTTCCACAACTTTGACGTTGGGCGCAAGCTCTGCAAGCGCATCCTTTGAGCCTCTGAGATTGTCAAGCGCAGAAGGCTGCCCTGCGCTAATTGCAGAGGAAATCAAAACCGTGCCACTTTTGCCTTCAATCAGCTTTGCCATATGCTTGCCCATGTCGTAGCCCGCATTGTAGGGATTGCAGCCGAGGAAGGAAAGCCTGTCGGACGGAATATCCGTGTTGACGCAGATGACGGGTATTCCTGCCGCGATTGCGTTGTTGACTGCCGCAGCCGTCTCCACCGCCTGGCCATGGAGGATAATACCGGTCACTTTGTTTGCAACCGCCTGATCGATCGCCTGAGAAATCTGGTCGGGCACAAATTCCTGCGGGCCGGCATAGTACCAGGTAGCGCCGATTTCTTTGGCGGCATCGCTCACACCGCCTTTGAGCGCGTCAAAGAACTCCAGCTGGAACAGGGAACCGATGACGCAATACACTTCGCCTTCACCGGGCAGCGCCTGGCTCGCCTCGGCGGGGGCCTGCGCCGGCTGGGGCGCGGCCTGCGGCGCGGCACACGCAGAAAGCACTGTACCAAGCAGCAGCATGATCACGACTACCATTGAAAGTTTCTTCATGTTACGTTCCTCCATGTCGTTTTTTATCTACTTCCCCTGACGGGAATGCAAATCATGTGAGACCCGACGCCAGCTGCATAATGCGCTCTTCCGTAAGATGAGCATCGTTTTCCAGCACATCCATGAGCTTTCCTTCATGCATGACCATCACGCGGTCGCACGAGGCAAGTATTTCCGGCAGCTCGGATGAAACGATGATGACGGATTTTCCTTTGGATACAATGCCGCGCAGCAACGCGTGGATTTCCGCTTTTGCGCCGACGTCAACGCCGCGCGTCGGTTCATCGATGAGTACAATTTCCGGATCGTTGGAAAGCCACATAGAAAGCAATACTTTTTGCTGATTTCCGCCCGACAAGTTCATGACCTTTTGTTTGAGATCGGAGCATTTGATACGCATGGCCTCCTCATAGTGGCGCGCGTTCTGCTCAATGCGCTTATAACGGATGATGCCCTTTTCTTCATACTTTTTCTGGGATGCGGCGGCAATGTTGGTTTTTACATCAAGGCCCAGGAACAGGCCAAGCTGTTTACGCTCCTTGGTGATGTACGCTAGCCCATGCCGTTTGGCAACCACGGGGTTTTTGACGTCCGTTGGCTTTCCGTTAATTAAAATCCTTCCGCCGGTACGCTCCCGCCAGCCGAACAGTGTCTCTAAGATTTCCGTTCTTCCGGAGCCTTCCAAGCCCGCTATCCCGAGTATCTCCCCGCGCCGGAGCCGGAAGCTGATGTTTTGCATCTGCTTGCCAGAGCAAAGCGCTTCCGCTTCAAGTATGACCTCGCCCGGTGCGCATTCGCCGGTCCGGTAATCAAACTCAACGTCGCGCCCTACCATATACCGGACCAGAATATCCTTGGTGGTATGTTCATCGCGCGGGAATGTCGTGACATGCTCGCCGTCTTTAAGCACAGTGATGCTGTCCGCGAGTTCGAGCACCTCATTGAGACGGTGTGAAATATAGATGATGGTAATCCCCTGCTGCTTCATGCGGTCAATCAGCTCATAAAGCTTGCTGACTTCCACCTCTGTCAGTGCGGACGTCGGTTCATCCAATATGACAACCCTTGCCTGTTCATTAATTAACCTTGCGATTTCCACCATCTGCTGGGATCCCAAGCTGATATCCCGCATAACGCTGCGCTCATTGATATACGTCAAACCGCACAGGTCCAATACTTCACGCGCATTCCGATACAATTGCTTATAATCGATTGTGCCGCGTTTTTTCGGCAGGTTGTTGCAAAACAGGTTGCTTGCAACGTCCAGATGCACAAAGTTGCTCAGTTCCTGATGGACAACGCCTATCCCCGCTTTCTTAGCGTCCTCGGGGCTGCGGAACTGGATCTGCTTTTCAAACAGAAACGCCTGCCCCTCGTCAATCGGGTTCACGCCCGCCAGTATCTTGATCAGCGTGGATTTCCCGGCGCCGTTTTCACCTACGATACAATGCACCTGACCGCGGACGATCTCAAACGTAACGCCGTTGAGCGCCTTCACGCCCGGAAAGATTTTTCCGACGTGGTCAAAACGAATGGCCGCTTCCTTCATCGCCATACCTCCTTCGGGTCCGTTCTTACTTCGCGCGCATTTTTTTCTGTTTGTTAAACTGGTCAAGCGCGACAGCCAGCACGAGGATACTGCCCGTAATGACCTTTGTGTAGCTCGGATTCAGATATAATAGGACAATGGCATTGTTTACGATCTGCATCATAATGACGCCCATCACCGCGCCAATGAGGGTCCCTTCGCCACCGTCCATGGAAACGCCGCCAACTAGGAGGCCTACGACATTGCGGAATTCAAGGCCTTCGCCTGCGTTTTGCGAGGCGCTTCCCAAACGGGCCGCCAGCACTAGGCCCGCAAAAGCCGCGACAACGCCGGTGATGGTATACGAGGTATAGATGAACCGTTCGTTGTTAATGCCCGCCAGGCGCGCGGAGGTTTTGTTGGAGCCGATGTAGTAGGCGTTATGAAAGAACCCTGAATATTTGATGAGTAAAATTCCAGCGATCACAATCGCAATCATATAAAGGATGGTAATAGGGATGCCAAGCGGCTCTACCCGGCCGAAACTGGTAAAGTCTGCGGGCAGGTTGGCAACCGTTCCGCCGATCACCACCAGCGCGATCCCGCGGTATGCCATCCAAGTGCCAAGTGTAGCAACCAGCGGCGTCACCTTGAGCTTGTTGATAATAACGGCGTTTAAAAACCCAAGAAATCCGCCCAGGGCAAGGCCGACCGCTATCCCCACGATGCCGGGCGCGCCTGCATTCATGACAAGGCCTGCAACCGCGCCGGTCAAACACAGTACGGAGCCGACGGAAAAATCAATGTTCCCTGCAATGAGAGATATCGCCATGGGGATTGCGATCATCAT